>MIAN01000079.1:0-7576 GCA_001829125.1 Spirochaetes bacterium GWB1_27_13
GTTCTTCAATTATAGGTTGTTCTTCAATTATAGGTTGTTCTTCAATTATAGGTTGTTCTTCAATTATAGGTTGTTCTTCAATTATAGGTTCATTAATTTGAATATCAGTCTTTTTAGTTATATTTTGATAGTTCTCATTAATTTCATCTTTAAAAATAGGGTTTATTATATTTTTTTCTTGTATAATCGAATTCATTGGAAAATAGTTAGTTTTTTTTTCAATAAATTCCAAAGTTCTATTAAGAAGTCCTTTATTTTTAGTTTTTGCAAATGTGTCTCTATATTGGAGAGCCTTTGTCAATAATCCCATATTCTATTTTCCTAAAATTAATGTTTAATGTTTAATTCATCAAATAATTTTCTATATAGATCAAAAGTTTTTGATTCAGCAAATTCTTTGATCTTTTCTTCAGGGAGAGCATCAAGAAGTTGGTCAAGATATGAAAGAATTGTTTTAACTTCTTCTTTTAGTACAACTAAGTTAGAATCTGGTTTTTGCTCTTCTTCTGTTGTTTTCTTTTGCATTTCTTGTTTTAGACTATTGTAAATTTCTTCTTCTTCTTTTTCTGATATATTTAAAGCAGTAACGGATTCTTCTTTTTCTTCCAAATCAACTTTTGCTTCTTCTTTTATTGCTACACCAACAGTATCAAATATTTCTTCTTTTTCAATTTCTTCAGTAATAGTAATTTTTGATTCTTCTATAAAAGTCTCCTCTTCTGTAAGAGGCTCTTCAGTAAAATCTGCATCAAAATGAGATAGATCAATTGTTTCTGTTTCTTCTTCATTTGAAGATGGTTTTTCTTCTTCTAATGAGAATGAAATCTGAGATTCTTCTGTTATTTCTCCAGAAATTTCTTCTTTTTCTAAATTAATTTCAGGTTCTATATCAATGTCTTTATAAATTATTGATTCTTCTATTTTAGATTGTAAGAAATCAGTTCCTAAGTCTTCTTCAAAATTAAGAGGTTTATTAAACTCATCTTCAAAAAATGATGAGTCTTGATATGGTGTAACTTCTTCTTGTATTATAGTTTCAACGATCTCGGTAGAACTTAAAATATTATCAAGTTCATCACCAGAAAGACCAATACTTTCATCTTCCTCTTGAGTTGATTTGATAGATGGTTTTGGAATGCTTTCAAGATCAATATCTGCTAAGTCACCACCACCAACTTCTTCACCTATTTCTTCTTTTTCTAAGTGTAATGTGTCTGTTTCTAATTCTGTTTCAATTTCTTCAGAAAAAACGCTACTTGAATCAGAAAGAGGAGATATAGAATTTTCTAAATCTTCATTTCCACTAACAAGGCTTATATTTTTAATTTCTTCATCAAGTTGTGGCATATCATTATCTTCAGGGAAAATACTATCTTCAATTTTTAATAATTCATGTTGATCAAGGATAATTTTTTCGTCTTCGTCCATAATCTCCTCTTTCATATTATTTTTGATTTCAGTTTCCAAATCTTCTTTTTCAATATCTTCATCAAAATTTAATTCTCCAATTTCAGATGTCTCAAGAGTTATATCTATATCTTTATCTTCTAATTTAATTTCTTCATCTATTGAGAAATCTTCATCATTTGTTAGTTTTTCTTCAATTTCGGCAATTTCAGCAGAAATATCAAAGTCATTTGTGTCTAAATTAATATCAAAATCTTCATTTTTAATCTGGTCAATTGAAGAAATACTATCAGATTCTGTTAATATATCATCTATTTGTGTATCTTCAATTGTATCAAGTTTAGATTCATCATTTTCGTCTTCGATAATTGAATTTGCTAGATCATCATCTAAATTAATATCTAATTCCAAATCAATATCGTTTTCAATGATTTCTTCGTCAAATTTTTCAAGAATTTGTTTATCTTCTTTTGACTCCATTTTTATTATTGGTTCTTTTTTGAATATAATTTCTTCATCTGCAAGAGTTGCTATCTCAAATTGATCTGTTTCAATTATATCTTCTGATAAATCTAATTTATCTTCTTTTGCTTCCAAATTAAACAAGTCTTCATCGCTTATTAGAGATTTATTTTTTTCTGCATTTGATAAAGCATTTTCTTCTAGGTCTTCTAAAGAAAGATTGTCTATTTCATTGTCTGTTATATTGTTGTTTAATTTTATTTCATCGATTATATTTTCTTCTGTTAATTCTTTATTCAAAAAGTCAAATTGTTCATCATCTACTGTTAGAGGTTTTTTTTCTGGAAATTTTACATTAAGAATAGTTTTATCTTCTTCAAGTGTTTTAGAAAATTCTTCATCTTCAATAATTTTTTCTGCATCAAAAAGATTTTCTTCTGATATAACAATTGTTTCTGGACCTGATTTTAACGCAACACCAAATTCTTCTTCAAAATTTATAGATTCTTCTTCGTCTATTATATTTCCTGTATCATCTATAAAATTAAAATCAAAATCTTCATCTGAAAGATTTATTTCCTCATCATCAGTAGAAAGTGATAATTCGTCTTTTAATCCCAGATCAGATTTAATATCTAAATTTTCTTCTAAAGAAATATCTATATCGTCACTCAAATTTTCATTTTGAATACCTTTTGAAATTAAAAAATCATCTGGAATATCGAGATTAAGCTCAAGATCAAGTTCATTAGAAAGTAATTTTTCCTTTTCTGTTTCTTCTTTTGCGTCTTTGTTTGTTAAATTTTCTAAAGTGTTTTCTTCAGTTGGTAATGACAAAGAATTATCAATTTCAAATTTATCCAATTCGTCGGATATATCAATATCATTATTTTCTGAAGATGATAAAAAATCAGAATCATTAAAACTATCTATATCTAAGTCGATATCCATATCCATATCTAAAGATAATTCCTCATCGATATTATCAATATCAGTTGAAGTATTATTAAATAGATCATTAGAATTAAGATTGTTTTTTTTATTGTTAACATCAGGCATAAGAACCTCTTTTTGAAAAATTTGTTTATTTTCTTATATATAATTCGACAAAATTAGTTAATATCTTACTAAAAATTTTATAAATTTTAATCCAATATTTATTAAAAGTCAATATATACTTAAAATGTTTTAAATGGAGTTTTTTTTACAATTATAAAAGGACATTAAACATTTTAATTTATCTAATTACAAGTAAAATATTTTTAAATTTATTAATATAATTTTTAATACAAAAAATTATTTATTTATCTTATTTTTTTGCTAATAACTTTAAGTTTTATAAATAAAATATAAATTTAATTTACTTTTTTATAAAAGATAATATAATATATTATATGAGTAAATTATTAATTTTGTTATTTTTATTATTATTATTTTCATTAAATTTATATGGAGTAAAATGGGATTCAAAAGACATTGTTTATTCAGTTAATGCAAAGTATATCAATAATTTAGAAAAGACGTCTGTTAAGAATGTTTTTCATAAAAAAGATAAAAAAAATCATATTATAGGCATAAATTTGATTGATAATAAACAAATTAACAATATTACAGATATTTATATTTATATTGATAAAAATTTTAATGGTTTGTATGATAAATGCTTACAGTATAATTTAAAAAATGGTAATTCATTCTTAACGAATCTTGATGATAAGGATGATTGGAGTAAATGGACTCAAATTTCTGGCTTAAAAATTAATAAAGAAAACGGTTTGGAAATAGAGTTTAGCGAGGATAATTTTAGCGAAGACTTTACTAAAGATTATTTGGTTAAAATTGATTTGAAAATCTTTAAAACTAAGGAGTTATGGGCATCATCTGGCTTTTGGTTGAATGATAATCTACGAAACGAAATTGATGGGAATCTTAAAGAATGGAAAGACGAAAATATAGTATTAAAAAGAAATATAAATTTAAAAGCAAATAAATCAAAGGCAAAAAAAGTTTATTTTTTAGAAAGTGAAGATTATATAAAAGTTGGGATTGATTTGGATAAAAATGTTAATGACAAACTTGATTCTATAAATCTTAAATTTTTTAAACCATACGAGAAAAAACAACACCATTCTATCTATATTAATTGTGTAAAAAATGAATACTGGATTTTTGATGAGAAAGAAAATAAATGGTATTATTCTTGCTTCCCATTTTCTTATAATGATGGAATAGAATTTTATATTCCTAAAAAGATTGTAAATTATGATATTTCTGAAAATATCTATGTTTCGTATGGAGTTACAGAAGGAGATAATAAATATTATAAAAGAATATTTTTATCTAATAATATATTAAATTTCAATAAAATTTCTGGAAATAACTTAGATTTTACTGAAAAAGACAAAATATACAAAAATACAGATATAAAAGTTACAAATAAGGATGAATATATTGATAAAATGTATTTATCTTTTAAAGATGGGATTTATCATCTTGCTATAAAAACTAATTCTTTAAATTATGATTTTCTTAAAGAGGTTGGAATATATTTTGACAGAAATGGTAATAGTAAACCAGAGGATGCAATTAGAATTTTAGTTGATGATGATTTGTTTTACTATAATAATTTGAAAGATAACTATGATTGGAATACAGGTGATGAAATTTTTTGGGGAAACTATACAGAAAATGAATATTTTGAAGTAATTTTTTGGTATCCTGACTTTTCTATAAAAGATGCAAATATTAGAGTGCAACTCCATTATGATAAAAAAGAAGATAATTTTGTACAAATTAGGCTCAATAATAAAAAAGATTTACCAAAAACCCTTGATGGAGACTTATCAGACTGGAATTCTTCAGAAAACGTAATTTTTAAAACAATTAGTTCTATTTCTGAAAAAACTTATTCTCCTACAAAATGTTTTATCAATTTTTCAAAAAACTATACGGTTTTTGGTGTTGAAAATTCTATAAAAGATTATACCAATCTTGAGACTGTGAGATTTTTATTTGATACAAATTTTGATGGCAATTGGAATTATGCGATAGATTTTTCTTGTTGGAATGGTGAAGCTCATATTTATTACCTATCTGATACAAATGACTGGAAGGGTAGGGCAATTCACGATATAGATAGTGGTTTTTCCTTAAAAAATGGGATAGAAGCATATATTCCAAACAATATTATAGATTTTAATGCAAATAATGCTTTTATTGACATAAATTTAATTTATAAAGATAATAAAGATTATCAATTTTACGGTACTGCTGGCAAAACTTATTCCAAAAAACTAAGCATAGAAATTGATGGTAAAAATAATGGTGAATGGAATGAATCTGATTTGCTTTCAAAAGACCATATTTACGATAATGTTAAACAAAATGACATAAATGTTAAAAATTTATACTGCAAAAAAATTGATAATTATTATGCTTTTGCTTTTGACTTTGTTACCTCAATAAATGATTCGATTACTCGTATTACTACTAATATCGATACTGATTACGACGGAAAATTAAATTATTTTTTAGCATTCGATATGGTTAGTGGACTTTGTTATATTTACAATCCAGACAATAAAGATAATTATAAAACATTCAAACTTGCATCAGATGCTTTGTGTGGTGTAGAAAAAGATTTTATTGAAATTTTATTGCCACAAAAATTTTTTACAGAGGCAAAGCCGGAAATCACTTTTGGAGTAGAATACAAAATTAAGGATGAACTAAAATATGACTATGTTTTTGCAAGTTTTTATCCAGAAAAAGAAAAAAATATTTTACAAACGCTAAAACAATCAGAATATACAACTCTGATAAAAAATGGAGATTCTTCTAATAAAGTCGATATTGTGATTTTGTCTGATGGATATACTAATCAAGAAAAAGAAAAATTTATTGATACTGCAACCAAATCTATGAATGCTTTTTTGCAAAATAAAACTTTTAAATTATTTCAAAATGATTTTAATTTTTATTACAAATTTATTCCATCAAAAGATAGTGGTGCTTATGATGTAAAAAAAGGTGTAAAATTTCCCGATACGGTTTTTAAGGCTGGATTATGGCAGGAAGGGTTTTATACTTCAAAAGATAAGGCTAATATTTATTATGCTTTAGAAAATTTACCAGATTATGAAGTTATTTGGGTTATTTCTAATAATGATAATAATGGGGCTGGTACTGGTGGATTTGTAAATGGTATGGGAGGTCTTAGTGTATCTGGCTCTCTGGGGATAGAGACTCCAATTCATGAAACAGGTCACGCTCTTTTTGGTCTTGCGGATGAATATGAGAATGAATTTTATGCAAAAACCTTGTCATTGCCACCAACAAAAGAAAATTTTAAGAATATAATTAATGTTACAGTACTTGATGAAATTGATTTTTCAACTTTTGAAACTTTCAAAAAAACTTTAAAATGGGGATGGGTTTATGACTACCCTGATTTAAAAAATATTACAAGCCTTTATGAGGGGGCTCATTATTTACCAAAAGATAGATTTAGACCGGAGTTTAGTTGCATAATGAGAGCAGGGGACAGTGGTAAAACATACTCTCGTTTTTGTGTAGTTTGTATCGATGCAATTGCAAAAAAAATGTACGAACTCACTGGAAAAACTTATAATAGAAAAGAATTTTTTATTAATCCAGATATATTTACAGCTTATGATAAAATGAGAATAAAATATAAAGGTGAAACAAAAAAATTAAAAATTATCAGTGCAAAAAATTCTTACAATAATAGTAGTCCAGAAAAGGTGATCGATGATGATTTTTATTCTATGTGGGAAGCGTATCCATTACCCGCTGAGATTATTTTTGATATAGGGGAGAGTATAAATATTGGTGGAATATTTATTTCTCTATTTCAAACTGAAAAAAATGAGTTTATCTATAAATATAAAATTTCTATCTCAAAAGATAATAAAAATTATATTGATGTGAATGTTAAAGATAATGAAACTTTCGCTCCTCAAAAAGGTTATTATATTGATGTTAATAAAGAAAGTCGTTTTATAAGAATAACTTCTAATTATGGAGAACCAAATAAAGCTTTTTATATAAGAGATTTTATTTTATTTTCAAATGATTTAAAAAATGATCAAATTTTAGACTATGAGATATTAAAAGGAAGAAAACGAAAATAATAACCAACTAAATTCTATATTTGGGTTAATAATTCAAATTATATTTAGTGTAAATTTTACAATGATAAAGATAGCATATAGATTTGTTACAAATTATAGGGAAGATTTTGATATTTTTAAAAAAATCAGTGGGTAAAAATGGTCTGTCCCTTGCTACGTCCATCAGGGACAAACCTATATTAAGGGACAGACTCAAAATCTGTTTTTTACCAACTTTATCTATTTTTAGTGTTTTAAATTTGGACTAATAACTCAAATTACATTTAGTGTAAATTTTATAACAATAAAACTAATTTATTGCATTTTTTTTAATTAAAAATTTATTGACTTTTTGAAAAAGTAGAATTATAATTTTTCGTATTAATTAATAAAAAAATTTTGTTAAAGAAGGAAATCATGCGTTTAATATATTTATTAATAATTACTCTAATCCTTTTTCTGCAATTTAATTGTTCTTCACCTTCATCTAATATTTTGAACAAAGATTTTTCTGAACTAAAAATGAAATCAGATAAAAAATCATATCCTGTTGAAATGTTGCTCTATAAAAATGT
>MIAN01000079.1:7594-43216 GCA_001829125.1 Spirochaetes bacterium GWB1_27_13
ATGAAATCAGATAAAAAATCATATCCTGTTGAAATGTTGCTCTATAAAAATGTTTATTATGCAACTGATAAAACTGGACGTTTTTATCCAAATTTGGAAAAATATGATGGAAAAGGAGTGACTTTAAATTGGCCTATCGAAAAAGGAAGTTTTTATAATATTATACAATTGAGTAATTTTAAGTTAAATGGGTTTACATATTCCCCCAGATGATAATGAATATGTCGAAGGTCAGACTATTTCGTATGAATTTTATTTGACTAATAATAACGATGAATTATGGTTAAGAAAAAAAGCCACAACAGACTCTTTTCAACTCTACAATTATGTAAATCTTGGTGCAGGAGAGACAATAATAATTTATTAATAATACTCTAAAACATCTCCCGAAGGATCAAATGTATTTGCTGATATTCTTTCGCCTTTTTCATTGTATTTATAAGAATGATAATATTGCAACACGTTATTTCCATCATAGTGTAAAATTTTTTGAATAGAACCATTTGTGTCATATTGAAAAAAATCATAATATTCTAAGTTTCCCTTATCGTCATAGTAAGATTCTTTTGTTTTTAAACCATTTTCATCATATTCATAAACAAATTTATTTCTATTTTGCAATTTAATTTTTTCATCAACTGATTGTAATGACTTTTGTAAAAAAGAATCAATTTCTATGGTTTTTGTATCAGTTGTCTCATCTTTTATTTGAAGATTATTAATTTGTTGATTTATTGAATCAGTATCATCTGTTTTTAATTTTTTTTCTATTGAAATTAATTGAGTAAAGTCTTTATCTTCAATAAGTGCATTATTTTTTTTTGCAAGTGACTTAATCTTATCACTATTTTTGTCAAAACTTCCAATAATAAATATTCTTCTATTTGAAAATTTTGAAAACTCTGATTTACTATTATTTAAAATTATATCTTGATAGATTTTTAAAGCAGCATTTTTATTTCCACTTTCCTCTTCACATCTTGCAATATAAAAATCTATTTTCTCTTTTTGTTTACTTTTTTTGTCATCTTTTAGTTCTTTTAGTATATTTTTTGCATCATTATAAGCAATTAATTTAAAAAGTTTTTCTGATTTTAGTATAGGGTCTTGTTCTACTTTTTTTACTCTTTCTATTTCAAATTTAAAATCTTCAATATACTCTAAAAGAATTGCTGCTGTTATTGCTACATTTTCATTTTCATATCCATTTATTACATCTAAGTAATTTTGTTTTGCTTTTTCGTATTCTCCTATGATAGAATAACAGAAACCAAGATGTAAAATAACCAAAACTTTCTTATTTCGAGGCATTTTTTCTGTTTTTAGTATTTCTTTATAGAAATATATAGCATTGTTGTAATGTTTGTTTCTTTCCATATAATAAGCAATATCAAGGAAAGATTGATTTTCTTTAGTAAATATATTTTCTATAAATTGTTTACCAAGAATAAATCTAATACTATTTATTACAAATAATACAGGATAATTAAGCGTAGAATATTTTACTAAACTTATATTTTGTTTTACATCTTCTGTCACAAGATATGAAGTTTTTAATTCGTTTATATCAAAATTATTTTCTGAAATATGATTTTTATATAAATCTTTATAAAGCTTATATTTTGAAACAAGCCCCAAATAATCCCTGCTTGATTCTTCTATATTTATATTAAGTAGATAAGATTTTAGTTCAAATATTCTAATATTTATCATTACATTATTAAATAAAATCATTGAGAATATTACAATAAAAATTATAATGAACAGTATTTTAAATAGATGTTTTTGTACTATTGAATTTATTTTCAATCTATTTTACTCCAATTATAAATATCGTTGCATCATCTTGAGGTTTTTTATTATCTGTGCATTGGTTAAAATCATCTAAGATTTTATTTAACATAATTGTAGATGAATTATCTCTATTTCTATTAATAATTTCTTTTAGGCTGTTAGACCCTAATAATTTTCCATTTTTATCTTTAGATTCAGAAATTCCATCTGTAAATAAAATTATTTTGTCGTCTTTTTCAAGAACATACTCTGAAGAAAAATAAGCCTCTGGAATATCTTTTGTAATACCAAGAACAAATCCATCAGTTGTTAATTCAATTATCTCATCCGAATTATTTTTTAATAAAAGAGCAGGGCAATGTCCTCCATTTGAATAAATAATATTGTAATTTTCATCAATTATTAAACAAAATGCAGTAAAAAAGGCAGTATATTCATTTAATAAATCAAAAACATTGGCGTTAATTGTATTAAACAAATCTTTTGGATCATCAAAATCTTTTATATATCTTTTAAACATATTTTTAACAAGCATTGTAATTAAAGCTGCTGGTATCCCATGACCACAAACATCTGCTATCAAAAAACCAAATTTTTTATCTGAAATTTGAAAAAAATCATAATAATCGCCACTTACTTGTTCATAAGGTCTATGCGATACAGCTAAATCAAATTTGGAATTTTGTAATTTTGGATATATAATTGATTGAACTTCACTTGCGACTTTTAATTCGGTTTGTATAACCATATCTCTCTTTTGTAACTCTAAAATTTGCTGTTGTATTGATAATGCCATTGTGTTAAAAGCTACAAAAAGTTGACCTATTTCATCAGTCTTTTTAGTGTAAACTCTTGAAGAAAGATTGCCTTTACTTATCTCTAAAGTACTTTTATAAAGAACTTTTATTGGATTAATTATAATTTGATTTAATACTAAAGCAAAACCAATATGTATAAGTATTAAAACAGCTATAATTATGCCAATTAGTTTATATAAATTTGATAATCTTTCACCAATATCTTTCATTTTATATTTAAATACTAAAATAGAATCAGTGCCATTGCTTAGAGGAATAAAAAAATAAATTACATATTTTTTTTCATCTATTTTTGTAAGAAAAGATTTACCAAGAAAATCTTTATTAGTAATTGATTTCATTCCTTCTTTAAGGAAAAAATCTTCCATATTAAAATCTTTATTAGACTGGTATAATACCTTACTTTTTTCATTAAAAATAATAAATTCTTTTAGAGATTTTTTTAAAGACTCAGTTAATTTATTTATAATTTTTTTTTCAGTATCATAAATATATTTATTTGTTTCTATTTCTTGAGAAACCAAAGTTAATGAATATGAAATATTTTGAGCAAGCTCTTTTGCTTGATATTTTGTATTTTCAGTAATTAAATCAATCTGATTTTCAAAAATAACAATAGTGAAAAAAGAAATATTTAAAACGGCTATAAAAACATAGAGAAGTACAACTTTAAAACTAATTTTCTTCATTTATCATATCTTTTACATAATTATTTAAATTTTCCCCAAAATCACATAAAAATTATATTTTAAAATATAAAAAAAGTCAAATAAAGTTATATAAATTTTTAATATCTGTACCAAAATTAATTTTATTGAATTTTATATCATAGAGCAATTTTTAAATACTAAGTGTGGAAAGTAAAATTATATTTTTTCTTTCTGGTCTGTCCCTTTGGGACAGTCCCAAATTATTTTTTGAAATATTTTTATTTTTTTTGATTATTATAATATAAATTAATTAAAAATATAACTCAATTTATTAATAATAATATAAAATCAAATTAAAAATTCAATTTGAATATAAAATTTTTAATTTTGATAATTTTAATAAATATTAACAACAGATTTATCTCCTGAGATGAAATAAAAAATAATGAGAATACTAAAAATATAATTTTAATTTATTAAATAACTAATAATTAAACGCCAATTCTAATAAATTTTTTGGTGGTTTTTTGATTAAATCGAATATTCCTTTAATTATTAACGATATTCCACAATATTCATACTCAGAAGCTTTTTTTGCAAGTTTTTCTTCAACTGGCCTTTGAGATATTAATTTAAAAGATGCTTCAATTTCTTCTTCTGTTTCTATAATTCGACTCTTAAACCTATCGTACCAAACATGCCCGTTTATCTCGTGTTTATGGTTGTAACGCATCGCAAAAACGCTTAAAATCCACTGCATTATTTTAGATAAGCTTTCTTTTAGTGGTTTTAGGATAAATTCGATGTGATTTCTAACTATGCAAAAGTTACTTAATTCAAATTTATATTTGATATTAGCTTCATTTATTACTCTTAAGAACATATCTTTAATATCATCAGGATCAAAGATATTATCAAATTTGTTGATTGTAGCTGTAACATGATAGGTAGCACCAGGTTTTAATTCTCTTGGTTGTCGCATAAAAACTTCCTTTATTTAATTGGTTTCTATATAATTAAAGGTGTTTTTTTGACAGATTTGTTACAAATTTTAGGAAAAATTTTGATACTTTTTAAAAAATTGGTTTGTACAAATAATTGGTCTGTCCCTAGCTCCGTCCCTTTGGGACAGAGCTAGGGACAGACCCAAAATCCATTTTTTACAAATTTCATCTATTTTTTAGTATTTCAAATTTGGATTACTAAACTAAAATTCGTTTAGTCATTTAAAAAATTATCTATAAAAAATAATTTAATTTTTGCCTATTTATTTTATTTCTTGCTAAATTTATCAAATATCAAACTTAGGTTTCAGTTTTTTAATAGTGTTCTTTAATTTTTGTATATAATCAGGATCATTGCTTTCCATATCTTGTATTAAATTAGTAATTTTTATTTTAAAATTACCAGTATATATTGAACTTTTAATCCCCAATTCTCTACATAAGTCATCAAAGTCGCTTTCATCACTAAATTTATCAATTAGAAACTCTTTTATTTTAGAAATGCTTGATAAACCTGTATTATTATCAATTCCAGTTAATAAGTCATTAACATCCACATTTTTTAGTTTAATTTTACTACATTTAATATATTTTTCATTTTCATTCTGATATTGCTTAAGTTCATTGTATTCAAAAAAAGTTGGATTATTGTTATTTTTACATTCTCCACAATTACAAGGAATCATCTCTTTAACAACCAAATTATTAAAAGTTTTATGGATATACTCAATATCTTCCCTTATAATTCCAAGAAATGTTTTTTTATCATTGCCTTTTATGTTTATTTTTATCTTACGATTTAATGGCTCTGATATAACTAAGGCTTTTGTATTTTCCCATTCCATTATTAACCCGTATTTCCAGTAAATATCATCTTTTAACAAATGATTTTTTCGCACAGTAAACCTTGATAGGATACCAGCTGGCATAAATTCGTAATTATATTCAAAAATAAGGTTATTTTCATAATCCCAGTCAAAATTTGGTTTATGGGGGGAAAGTAACTCTGGTATTATATATGTATTTTTGTCTTGAATCTGGAAACATAATTCAAATTTTTTCATTAATTCCAAAAAATTCTTGTGTTGAGTCTCTGGATAGTCTTTCCATATAGTTTTTACTTGGTTTATATCAAATTTACCATTATTACTTTGAATTTCTTTTGTATCCAAAATTTTATAAACAGCATTTGTTGCCCACTCTGGATTTAAAAATACTACTTCTTTTAATATATGATTATCCTGAAAATTTAAGAATACTCCCAAATCATGATAATATTCGCTTAAAGACTTTGCTTTTTGTTTATCTTGTTTGTGTTTTTGGCAAATATTTTCGTATTCTTCATAATTTATATAATCTTTATTTAATTTTTCAAGTTCTTTTCTAATATCAAGCCAAATTTCTGGTAATTTGTCGCCTATATGTGGGAGTTTGGTAATATTTGATTTAATACTTTCGATTAAGTCAGCAATCCCAGCACCTGTTTTTGCACTTACTTTGTGGAATGCTATTATATTTTTAAATTTTTCTCGTAAAGATAGTTCATCAATTGACTTAATCCGTTCGTCGATTTTATTTAGCACAACAATAATTGGAATCAGTTATCCATTTTGGAAGTATTTTTATTTGATTATTCCCTAAATCTAAATCAGTTAAAGATTTTAATTCCTTTAATGCTGAAATGTCATTTATTTGATTAAGACCTAAATATAAAAAAGTTAAAGATTTTAATTCTTTTAATGCTGATATATTAGTTATTTGATTAGAATATAAATTTAAAGAAATTAAAGATTTTAAATCTTTTAATACTGATATGTCATTTATTTGATTATTTCTTAAATCTAAATGAGTTAAGGATTTTAAATCTTTTAATACTGATATGTCATTTATTTGATTATCCAATAAACAAAGATATTTTAAATTCTTTAAATTAAGAATAATATATTTATAATGTTCTTTATTTATATAAGATAATGAAAGCCCTGTAATATTATTACAATTAATTGAATAGTAATTTCCCCAATTTTTTTTAAATTTTTTCTCTATTTCATTTTCATTAACTTCAATAAGTTTACTATCAATCCTTCTCTCCAACTCCCTCAATAAATCCATATCAGTCATAATATTCTCCTAAAATAAGTTAGGTTATTCATCTCACAACGGCACAAATAACACAAAAAAATACAGTATTTAAACTTAATTTATGCTATTTGTGTCTCTCTGAGAGATTTTATCCCAATTTTTAAAAAAATATTCTTCCTAATCGCAATTTTTTTCTCCACCGTGCTTTTTAAAAATCAATGGTAATGCTGATAAAATTTTAAGTGGGTTCTTGCTTCCAAAATATTTTTTTATAAAATTTAGATAATTGTTGTAACCATTGTGTCCATAAGGATACCAAACAAAATCATTCATAAATGTGAGTTTGTCAACCATTACGGATTTTACATTACAAAAAGTTTTTAATCCTTCTTCACCTCTATATCTACCAATACCAGAATCTTTGACACCACCAAAAGGGAGTGCAGGAGATGCTAAAGCCAATATAGAATTATTTGCAACAATAGTACCAGCTTCGATTTTTGAAAAGTATTTTTTTACATCGTTTTTTTCACCATAAATTGATGATGAAAGTCCATAACGAGAATCATTTGCCAGCATTAAAGACTCTTCGTCGTTTTTAGTTTTAACAATTGCAACAACAGGACCAAAAGTTTCTTCTTTTATAAGAGACATATCGTTTGTACAATCAACTATTAATGTTGGCTCAAAAAAACTTCCAGATACATTACCACCAAGTAAAATTTTTGCACCTTTTTGTGTAGCCTCATCAAGTTGTTTTTTTACAATGTCGATTTGACTTTTACTTGTCATTGCTCCAATATGACAGTCAATATTACTACCAAGTTTAACTTTTTTTATTGCATTTTTAATATGTTCTATAAATTGAGCATAATTTTTTTCTGTAACATAGACTCTTTCAACAGAAATACAAGTTTGTCCGCTGTTTAATAAAGACCCCCACACAACGCCATTAGCGGCTCTTTCGAGATTTGCACTATCTAAAATTATAGCAGGGTCGCTTCCTCCAAGTTCGAGTTCATAGGGGATCAATTTTTCGGCACAGATTTTAGCAAGTTTTTTACCAATTTCAGTAGACCCAGTAAAAAAAAGTTTTTGGATATTCCCAGAAAGAATATATTCACCAACATAACCTTTTCCCCAGACAACATTTAGAACTCCATCTGGAAGTCCAGATTTTTTAATAATATCTTCTATAATAAGACCAGTGTTTGGAGTTTGAGAACTATGTTTTACCAAAACAGTATTACCAGCAATAACCGCAGAGATTGCAGGGACAAAGCTTAAATGAAATGGATAATTCCACGGTGCTACAACCCCAACAACGCCAAGTGGTTCATAAAAAATATAACCTTTTTTACCAAAAAGATATAAAGGCATATTTACTTTTTTTGTTTTTAATATTCTTTTAGAATGTTTTATATAGTATTCTAAAACAGAAACAACTGAAAAAATTTCAGTTGTTAAAGCCTCAAGTTTTGTTTTGCCATTGTCTTCTTGAATTAAAGAAGTATAATGATTGGCATTTTCTATAATTACTTTTAGCATTTTTTTTATATAAGAAAGTCTTTTTTCTATTGATAAATTCTTCCATCCTTCCTTTGCATTTTCTGCTTTTTTTGCTAAATTTAATACTTCTTCTTTATTCATATTTTTGTAGGGTCCTAATTTTTTATCGTCTATCGGAGAGTTAATATAAAATTGGGTTTCATGTTCCATAATTTGTTCCTTAATTGTATAGATTATGATGTTTTTTAAATTTCAATACTTGCTAAAATTGCAAAAAAAATTTATAATACCATAACACAGATTAATCAAATTGTCACTGATTACACATATTAAAATAGGTTTTTTTTAGATTACATTAACAGTATAATCTGTGTAATCGATTGTAATCTGTGCTAATCTGTGTTATAAAGTTTTTAGTTTATCAAAAATATAACACTGATTTTTTTAGATTTAACAGTATAATCTGTGTAATCAGGTTTAATCTGTGCTAATCTGTGTTATAAATTATTCTCTAAGGAAAATGTCTTGAAAAAAATATTTTACGAACATTCTACTTTAAAAAAAGGTGATTTGATTTATATAGAAGATAAAGACTTTCATCATTTATCAAATGTTTTGAGAGTAAAAAAAGGTGACTCTTTTGTAATAGGAGATTTGGAAAATAATGAGTTTATTGGCGTTATCGAAAATATAAATAAAAATCAGATTGTTTTCTCACTAAAAGACTATCATTATAGAGAAGAAATAAAATATCCTGAGATAACACTTTTTTTTAGTATTCTTAAAGGTGATAAAAATGAAGATGTCATTCAAAAATGTACAGAACTTGGCGTTAGTAATTTTGTTCCAGTGATTACAAAAAATTCTATCGTTAAAGTAGATGAAGATTCTGCTAGTAAAAAAGTCCAAAAATGGAATGTTATTGCAAGAGAATCGAGTATGCAGTGTGGTGGAAAAAAAATTCCAAAAATACAACCGATTTTAAAATTTGAAGATATTTCAACTTATGGCGATACTAAATTAAAAATATTTGGTTTAATTGAAAAAAATAAAAAAACTTTATTGTCTGTCCTAAAAGATTATAGCGATATTGACAAAATTTTTTTATTTGTAGGACCAGAAGGTGATTTTTCACACGATGAAATAGAGCATTTAAAGAAAAATAATTGGATTGGAACAAAATTTGTTTCAAATGTATTAAAAAGTGATACAGCCAGTATTTTTTTGTGTTCTTCAATTCTCTTTTATTATGGAAGGGCTATTTAATGGAAAGATTTAAATTACTTGGGATTCATATTGATTCTGTAAGTGAGGATGAGGTTTATCATAAAATTTTTGAGTTGACTGATATGGATAAGCCAACTCAAGTTGTGCTTCTTGATACTTATTTACTTATGAAAGCGAAATTTAACAAAGAATTATTTAATATTATAAACAATGCTGAGCTAGTTTTGCCTGTCTCACCTGGTATTAAATTTGGGCTTAATTTTTTTCACAAAAAGGTTGCGAAAGTTTATAATTTTTTTAATTTTTCGATAAGACTTTTAACTCAAATAACAGAAGAAACCAAAAAAAATGTCTATGTGCTTGGTGGAAATAAAAAGGCTTCCGAAAAATCTGAGAAAAATATAAGAGAATCTTTTCCTGGCATAAGGCTTATGGGAAGACATAGAGTTGATTATAGAAAAGATTTTGAACCAAAATTACTTACTGCGATGCAAAAAGTTTCACCTTCTTTTGTATTGGTGAGTATGAGGCGACCAAAACAAGAAAAATGGATTTATTCTCGTAAAAAAAATTTTAATAATTGTGTCTTCATTGGAGTTGAAAATTTTATAAATATTCTTGGAGGAAAAGAATTATCTCCGACAGATAAACATATAGAATCAGGAGGCTATAGTTTTAAAATGTTATTGAAAAGACCTTTTAGTTCTTTTTACTATGTGATATTTTTTATTTTACTTTTAGTATATAAAATATTTAAATTAAATTAATAGGAGTTAATTATGAAAAGATTTTTGTTTATTGCATTTTTTATATTGAATATTTTTCTTGCTTTTTCTTTTGATTTTGAAAACCTTGACAATCTCCATGACAATGGAAAATATGTTGAAACATTGGGTATTCTTCAAGATAAATTGGATAAAGCGTCGCCAGATGCTCAAATAATATGGAGAATAGGAAGAGAAATTTACTATATTACAAAGAATATTAAAGATAGAAAGCAAAAACTTTCAAAATTTGAGGAAGGATTAGAGTTTTTAAAGTCTTACTATAATTTTAATTCATCTGATATTAGAGGAAATGCTAAGATAATTCATTGGTATGCCATTTTATCTTCAGAAAAAGCAAGTACAAAAGGCATTAAAGAATCTTTAGACAATATTCCAGACCTTTTTAAATATTGCGATGATGCCATTAAAGTTGATCAAAACTATGGAGACCCATATTATTTGAAAGCAATGATTGACGATGGACTTCCAACCTTATTTGGTGGAGATAAGTTTAGAATGTCAGAAAATTTAACTAAAGCATTAGTTTTGGATGGTGAAAATTATTGGTTTTTGGTAGACGGAGCAAAAGCATTTATAAATAGAGGATGGGATGTTAAAAAGAAAGCTTCTTTAAGTGCTAAAAAAGGTAAAAATGATGGCTCTCCTCAAGATAAATCAGATAAAGAGTATGCAAAGATTTTACTTACTAAAGCATTAGACCTTTTTGCAAAAGATATAAATCAAACAATGCTTGAAAAAGAAAAAATTGAAGAAGGTAAAAAACTTTTAGAAAAATTATAAAATTTAAATACTAAACAATAATTAGTCCCTCCCTGATCTATCCCCAGTTTTATAAAAAATGGTAAATTTTTCACAAAGGCACAAAGTAAAAACTGGGGATTTGTCAGATCAACATCATTGTATCTATAGATTTTTGTAAATTATTCAAATTTTTTGACAAAAACTAAAATTTTATATATAATCGTCAAAATGCTAATGACAAGGAAAAATTATGCAAATAGAAGTTAAAAAATTATCAGATGAAGAATTAAATAATCTTGGAGTTTTTAGTTGGTCTATCTGGACAAAAGAAAAATCTGAGTTTGATTGGTATTATGATGATAAAGAAAGTTGTTATATACTTGAAGGAGATGTAGAAGTTATTAGTGATTTTGGGGTTACTCATTTTGGAAAAGGTGATTTTGTTGTTTTTCCAAAGGGTTTAAGTTGCAAATGGAAAATAAATAAAAATGTAAAAAAACATTACAATTTTGGATAAAAATTTAATTATATGGAGGAAACATTTATGGAAAATTTTAGAATTGCTATTTTAGGTTGTGGTACTGTTGGTGGGGGAGTTGCAAGAATTTTATTGGATATGAAGGGAGAACTTTCAAAAAGAGGAAATAAAAATATAGAATTAGTTAAAATTGTTGATATGTTTCCAAAAAAATCTTCAGATAAGCATGGCATTCCACTCAATTTATTTTGTGGAAATGGAGAGGATTTAACAAAAGATGATGCGTCAAAGTATATAAATGAAATAATGAACTCTAAAGATATAGATTTAGTTGTTGAAACAATTGGCGGAAGTTCTGAATATATTTTAAATACTGTTCTTAGTGTGCTAAATTCTAAAAAACATCTTGTAACAGCAAACAAGGCTTTATTAGCAAAATATGCTAGTATAATTTTTGAAACTGCAAATAAAAATCAAAAAATAATAGGTTTTGAGGCTTCTGTTTGTGGTGCTATACCAATTATTAAAGTTGTAAAAGAATGTTTTACTGGAGATGAAATAATTTTAATTTCTGGAATAATGAATGGTACAAGCAATTACATTCTTTCAAATATGGTTGAAAATGGTTTTTCTTTTGATGAGGCATTAAAACTTGCTCAACAAAAAGGTTATGCAGAATCTGATCCTACTTTAGATATAAATGGTGGTGATGCGTCTCACAAATTATCTATATTAATTAAACTTGCTTTTGGTGTTGATGTAAAAATTGAAAACATTTCAGTTTCTGGAATTCAGGGAGTGTCAAAAGAAGATTTATCTTTTGCAAATGAAATGGATTGTAAAATTAAATTAATATGCTTTGCTCAAAAGAAAAATGATTCTGTTTATGCAACAGTAACACCTATGATGGTAAAGAATTCTAATTTTCTCTCACAGATAAATGGTGCTACAAATGCAGTTAGAGTTATAAATAAATATTCTGGAGAAAATATTCTTATTGGAAAAGGTGCTGGCTCTTTGGAAACTGGAAGTGCTATTGTTTCTGATATAGTTTTTATCTCAAAATATTCTGATAAAATGTCGAATGTTTATAGTTCATCAAATTATTCTATAAAAGATTTAAATGATTTTCTTTTTCCATATAATATTAGTTTTGATACTGAAGATGCTCCAGGTATTACAGGTTTTATAACAACAGAAGTTGGAAATCAAAATATAAATATAGACACTGTTTGTCATAACAGACATAGTAAAGAAACTGCTATTTTTTCTATTGCTACAATGCCATGTACACTTTCACAAATAAACAAAGTAATAGAAGAAATTAAGAAAAAGAGACCAGACGTTTTAAAATCGCAGCCAAAGATAATGCCAATTTTGTATTAATTTGGTAGTTTAATTATCCTTAGACTGACAATTTTTTGTATATAGCCAAATGTTTTAGCTTTGTCAAAAATTACAAAATCTAATTACTTTAATATGAAGTAATTAGCCAATTTTAATCAGTGGATTGCACTTACTTGACGGGTGAATCTGTGATAATCTGATTAATTTGTGTTATAGAATTGTCAGTCTAAAAATTAATTATTTAAATATTAGGTAATTATATGAATTGGATCAGTAGCAATCTAAAAAATCTGTGTTATATATTTTGAATAAAAAAGGAGCTTTTATTAAACAAAGGCTTTATAAAAATTCATTTTAGCACTTTGTTTATTAAATACTAAATATTATGGGTAAAGAAACGCAAATAAATTTACAAAAACAAAATTTTTCAATTGGTGTTAAAGATAAAATTTTTAGCATTGGCTCATGTTTTTCGATTTCAATACAAAAATATTCAAATCGAAATGGAATAGATATTCTTTCTAATCCATTTGGAACAATTTATAATACTTATTCAATTTATAAAGAATTAGAAATTTTATTTAATAAAAATTTATATAATGAAACAAATTTGTCTTTTTTTAATGATAAATATTTTTCTTTTGAGCATTCTAACGAATTTTCTAGCAATATTAAATCAGAATGTTTAGAAAAAATTAATAATACGATAAAAGAATCTTCAAATTATATAAAAAGATCAAATGTTTTTATAATCACATTAGGAACATCTGTTGTTTATATTTCTGGTAATAAAATAGTTGCTAATTGTCATAAGATTCCTCAATCAAATTTTACTAAAAAAATTCTTACTGTAGAAGAAAATATTAGTTATCTTAAAGATATAATTTTCTTAATTAAGGAAAATATTAATAATCCAAAAATTATATTTACTCTTTCTCCAATTAGACATAGTAGAAATAATCTTTTAGAAAATCAACTTAGTAAATCTGTTTTACGATCAGCAATAGAAAATGTCATAAATAATAAAGATGTACTTTATTTTCCTTCTTATGAGATAGTTATAGATGAACTTAGAGATTATAAATATTATAAAGAAGATGGGCTTCATTTAAAAAATACAACTATTGAGTTGATAATGCAAAAATTTAATTTTTCTTTCTTTGAAGAAAATTTGAAAATATATATAAAAGATTTCAATTATTGCAGAAATATTCTCAAACATAAGGTAAAAAGACCTAATTCAAAAGAATACTTTGATTTATTAAAAAAAATCCTTGAAAAACTAAAAGTTTTAAGTGAAATTAGACATTCTTTAATCATAGAAAAAATACAGTTTATTGTTTCAAAATTAATAATTGAGTATTTTTATACAGATAAAGATGTTTTTAAATTGTTTGATAATTATCTTAATTATGATATAAAGAATTTTTTTATTAAGGCTTTGTCTATTAAAAGAAATGAATTAAAAGATTTGAATGTTGAATCCGATTTATCTTATACTAATAAATTTCATCCATATATAAAAAATTATACAAAAAAATTAATTTTACAGTATTATATAAATAAAAATGATTTAGAAAATTTAAAAAAATACTACTAAAAATTTAAAAAAAAATCTTACAAATAGAATAATTATATATACAAAAAGATATAAAATTTTGTAAATTCAAAAAAAATAAAAAATAATCTTTTTTTTTGCTAATAATTTGAAATTTAAATAAAAATATTTTAAAATAAATTATATATTTAATATATACTTTGAGCCACTATTGAAAAACTGGGGTAGATACCCCTTTTAAATTTTAATTATCTATAAATTTTACTATATAAGGTCATCAATGGTTTTAATTGAAGGTTATACTATTAAAGAAAAACTTTTTGAAAGTTCAAGAACAACTGTTTATCGTGGTATAAAAGATAAAGAAAATTTAGCAGTTATAATTAAAGTATTAAAATTAGAATATCCAACTCCAGAAGAGATAACAAAATTTAAAAGAGAATACGAACTTGGTAAGCATTTAAATATTGAGGGAGTTGTAAAAACTTATTATGTAGAAAAATGTCATAATACATTTGCTTTAGTTCTTGAAGATTTCGGTGGTGAATCTATTGCCAAAATGATTTCTACTAAAAAAATGGATTTATTAGATTTTCTTAAAATATCATCAAAAGCAGCAAAAATTCTTGGTAATATTCATAAAAATAATATTATTCATATGGACATTAAACCTCATAACATAGTTGTAAATCTTCCTGATGATGAAATTAAATTTATAGATTTTGGTTTATCATCACAATTATCAAGAGAAAAATTTGAAATAACAAAAGGTAGAATTCATGGTGGAACATATAAATACATTTCACCAGAACAAACAGGTTTTTTAAATAGGGCAGTGGATTATAGAACAGACATTTATTCTCTGGGAGCAACTTTTTATGAAATGCTTGTTGGCGTTCCTCCTTTTAATAGTAAAGACGAAGTGTATTTAATAAATTGTCATATTGCACAAAATCCGATTCCACCAATAGAAGTAGATAAAAATATTCCAAAAGTTCTATCAGACATAATAATGAAATGCCTTGCCAAAGACCCAGATGAAAGATACAAAAGTGCTTATGGTTTATATTATGATCTATTGGATTGTTTGTTTTTGTTAGAAAAAACAGGTAATATAGAGGAATTTCAGATTGCCAATAATGATGTTTATGATAAACTACATATATCACAAAAACTTTATGGTAGAGAATACGAAATTGCAATTCTTCTTTATGCTTTTGATAGAATTTCAGCAGGTGATGCAGGGATAATGACTGTAAGTGGTTTTTCTGGAATAGGAAAAACTTCTTTAATACACGAAATTAGAAAACCTGTTGCCTGCCAAAATGCCTATTTTATTGAAGGTAAATTTGACCTTCATAAAAGAAATATTCCATATAGTGCTTTAATTCAAGCTTTTAATGATTTAGTACCTCAACTTTTTACAGAATCAGAAGAAGAAACATTCTTATTAAAAGAAAAATTTCTAAAAATTTTTGGTAATAATGGACAAATCATTATTGATTTATTTCCTAAATTTGAAATGATTATTGGGAAACAAAATCCATTAGAGCATGTGTCTGCTGAGGAACAACAAAATAGATTTAATTTTGCTTTATTAAATTTTATTAAACTTCTAGCAAGAAAAGAACATCCTCTTGTTGTCTTTTTTGATGATATGCAATGGGCAGATATAGGCACACTTAATTTATTAAAACAAATTCTTTCTGATAAAGAAATAGGGTATCTTTTTATAATTGGGGCTTATCGTGATAATGAAGTTAATTTGTCGCATCCATTAATTACAACAATAAAAGAAATAGAAAAAACAGTTACAATTTTTACTAATATTAAATTGCAACCATTAGATTTTGACAATATAAATAGTTTAGTTTCTGATTCATTTTTTACCAAAAAAGAAACAACAAGAGAACTCACTGAAATTATAATAAGAAAAACAGGTGGTAATCCTTTTTTTATTGATAAATTTTTAGTTAATCTATATGAAAAAAAATTAATTGATTTTGATTTTGAAGAAGGCTGGATATGGAATATTGATAAAATTAAAGAATTTGAGATAACAGAAAATGTTGTCGAACTTATGATTGAAAAAATAACAAATTTAAAACCAGAAACTATAATTACATTAAAATTGGCTTCATGTATAGGAAATGTTTTCGATTTGAAAACTCTTTCTATTGTAAATGGTAAAAGCTTAAGAGAAAATGCAGTTGATCTTTGGGAAGCATTGGAAGAAGGATTGATTTTTCCTATTGATAATACTTATAAATTTTATCAAGATCAAAGTCCTGAAATAGTAGATTTATTCATAGTAAACCTTGGTGAACAATCTTACAAAGTTTTAGATTTATCAGTTTCATATAAATTTGCACATGACAAAATTAGATTTGCAGCTTATTCACTTTTTTCTAAAGAAGAAAAGAATAAGACTCATTACAAAATAGGTTGGATGTTAATTACTCACTATTCTAGAAAAAATCAACTTGATGAAGAAATTTTTGACATAGTAAATCATTTTGATTTATGTATTGATTTGATTAAAACTGAAACAGAAAAATATATGCTTGCCGAGTTAAACTTACAAGCTGGTTTAAAAGCTAAAGAATCAGCAGCTTTTAACTCTGCATTAAAATATTTTTCTCTTGGCGTTGATCTATTACCTCAAAATTGTTGGATAGACAAATATGATATTACATCGAATCTCTACATTGAAAGAGCAGAATTAGAATATTTAAATGGAAATCTTAAGGAAGCAAAATTTTTCTTTGATATAGCGTTAAATAATTGTAAAACAGTGTATGAAAAAATAAGAGTTTATGGGCTTTTGATTAATTATTATAATGCTATTACTAAATTTGAAGATTTAAAAAAAACTGCAATGGAAGCATTTAAATTACTAAAAATTTCATTTCCAAAAAAAGTTAATAGATTTAATATTTTTATTGAATTACTAAAAATTAAAAGAAAATTAAATAAAAAGAAACCAGATGACTTAATGAATCTACCCTTAATAAAAAACCAACAAAAAATAGCAATACTCGACATTTTTGTTAAAACAATAGCACCTTGTTATTTTATAGATACTAACCTATTTTTTATATTAATTGCTAAAATGATTGCTTTTTCTTTAGAAAATGGATTATCAGAGCATTGTTCATTTTCTTTTGTTTGTTATGGAATATATCTTTGTGGTACAGGAGATATAAAAAAAGGTTCTCTTTTTGGTAAACTATCAATAGAAATTCTTAATAAATTTAATTCTATATCTCTAAAACCTAAAGTTTTATTGCTTTATAGCTCTTTTATATCTTGTTGGATAGAAAATTTTGATAAATCAATTGATTATCTAATACAATCTTACAAAAATGGTTTTCAAATAGGGGATTTGCAATATATATCATATTCGATTAATATTATTTTTACAACATATTTTATCAAAGGAATGGATATTGATTTCTTATTAGAAGAATTTACCAAATATTCAAAAACTTCTCAATTATTAAACCAACAAGTATCTGTTATTTTTTATATCTGGGGGCAGATGGTTTTAAATCTCAAAGGAAAATCTAAAGATAAGTTAATGCTTATTGGTAATTATCTTGATGAGGAAGTTGTTGTTCCTCATTTTATTAAAAATAAAATTTATGCACCTCTTGCTGCTTATTATACATGTAAAATGTTTTTGTATTTTTTATTTAGAGAATACAAAACTATATTAGAGTTAGCTAAAAATGAAAAAATAATTAATGAAGGTATGTTTGGTACTAATGTAATACCATTATTTTATTTTATTTATGGACTAAGTATAGCAGGGAATTTTTCAAATTTTTCTGATAAAGAAAAGAAAAAATATATGAAGAAATTGAAAGAAATAGAAAATAAATTCACAAAATGGACTTTTTATTGTCCATCAAATCATGCTCACCAATATTATTTGATTAAAGCTGAAATAAATAGAATATTAAATAAAGAGCAAGAGGCTATGGCTTACTATGATAAAGCAATTGAATCTGCTCAGACTTATGATTTTACTCATATTGAAGGTATAGCAAATGAATTAGCAGCAAATTTTTATGTTTCCAAAAAAATGGATAAAATCTCAAAATCATATTTTAGAGAATCTTATTATTGCTATTTAAAATGGGGTGCAGATGCTAAAATTAACGATTTTGAAAAAACTTACGTCTTTATGAAATAAATCTTATCGTATTAAGAAAAATATTAAATTTTATAAAAGGTTTTAATTTAATCAAGTTTTGTTTTTTTATATGAATTCAATTTTAAAATCTTATTATATCTTTTAGCCGTTCTTCTTCGAGTTCGTCATATCTATTAAAATAAATATCAGCTGTATCATAGTCTTTTTGCATTGCTTTAATTATACCAATGTTATATGCCGCTATACTTCTTACATAATAAGATTTATTTTCATCAGAATATATTTGTTCAAATATAATTAAGGCTTCATCAATCCTATTGGTTTTTAAAAAATTATATGCCTTAAGTAAATCTTTATGAAGCCCCATCTTGAAATTTATTAACTCTCTACTTATGGTTTTAATTCTTTTAGATAAAAAATTTTTAAAAATTTTATCTATTAGTCCATAAAATAGAGAGTAATTGTCAATTTGAAAAAAATAATTTTTTATCTTTTTTTCTAAAGATTTATCATTTTTAGATAAATCGAAATTTACAGTTTTTTCTTCTGTGATAGTATAAGATAAATCATTAGTCATATCATAAGGTTTTTCTATATCAGGAGTTTTTAAGATTTTTACACCTATTTTTGCTTTTATTGTTTTCCAATATTTTATTGAATTTGGTGATAATTTTTCCCAATTTTCTGAGATTTCATAATTTAAATTATAAATATGAAAATTTAACTCATAATCTAATTCATCTTTAACCTTATCTGTCACATTTATATTTGGTAGGCTTATACCTCTGTTTCTAAAAGAAATGTTTAAATAGTCTCTAAAAACAGAAGCAAAAAATTTATTTTTTGATATTATATTTATTTTTTTTACATTATTAAAATTAATATTATCATATTCAATAAATTTTTCTATTATATGGTTAAAATTGAAAGTTATACATGAAAAAAAAATAAAAACAAGACAACTTAGCCCAATATAGAATTTTCTCATTCTACCTCAATTATAAATAGTAAATTACAAATAATTAATGACAACTGCATTTATTATTATCATCATCACCACCACAACAATCAGCGTCATCTTCTTCACAACCACAGCCACAACTGCTATGTAACTCTGATTCTTCTATTTCATTAACACTAAGAACTGTAATATCAAAATTAAGATTTTGTCCAGCAAGAGGATGATTAGCATCTATTGTTACAGATTCTTCTTTAACACTTTTAATTCTAACTAAATAAACTTCGCCTGTTTCTTCTTGCATATTAAAAGGCATGCCATCTTCAAGTTTAACATTTTCTGGAAATAAAGATTTTTCAACATCAAAAACTAATTCATCTTGATATTCACCATAAGCATTTTTATAATCAATTGTTATGCTTTTTGATTCTCCTTTTTCCATTCCAATAACAGATTCTTCAAACATAGGTAATAAGTCTCCATTACCTACTTTAAAAACAAGAGGACCTCTGTATTCACTTGCATCAAAAATTACTTGATTATCAAGTTTTCCTGTATAATTAACTGAAATTATATCTCCGTTTTTAATTTTTTCCATAAATAAAATCCTTCCTAAAAATAATTCAAATATAAAATTTAACAAATTTCTATATATAGTATATTACTCTCCAAGATATATTAATTTCATAATAAAGTCAAACTTTTATAATGATAATTATTGAAAATATGGTAATCCCTTAGTTTTTGGTGGGAGTTTATTAAGTTGAGTTAACAGAGTTAAGAAAATTATAAGGATTAATATCCTTGTTTTGAACAATTTTATCAAGGATTTCTTTAAACCATACCTCAAGTGGTTTATCTTTTATTCTTTTTGAAGCAGTATGTAGATATGACATGATTATTGATCTTGTCCTTGCTCCTTTTTCTGATTGTGAGCCAAAACTTACTTTTCTTGCTACAACTGTTGGTCTCAATTCTCTTTCTGCTCTATTATTATCTGCTGGGACATTTCTATCATATGCCCAATGATATAATCTATTTGTGTTTTCTATAAATATTTCCTGAACATTTTTAATACCAAAATCATTTGACCTACTCTCTGTTATCATTATAATATTATTCTTTATAATTTGGGCTTTCTTGTAGTATTCTTCATCACTTATTTCTAAGTTCTTTAAATGCATTGCTTCGGATAAATAATAAGATAATTGAGATACAAAACTTATTACTTCTTCTTTATCCGAATCTTTACCTAAATCTTCTACCATTCTTAATAAATGAGCATAACAATATTGAATCTTACATTTAATTTTATTATAACCCGCATATCTGTCTACAACTAACACCCCAAATAATTCTTCTTCTCCAAATATTGCTTTAGCAACTGAAGAACCTCTTGTATTCTTAAATTGAAAAATTGTTGTATCATTAGAACAAAAAATCCATGCAAAACCTGAATTACCATCTGTTCTCCAACTCGTTTCATCTGCATGTTTTACTAATGCTTTTCTATAATCTTCTATTAAATACTCTTCTGATTTTTCAAGAATGTTTGCTATTTTATGAAATATTGAAAACAAACTACTGCTTGTTAAATAATCTCCAAGAATTGATTCTATTCTACCTATGGGAATACCGTGATAATAATGCATTACACAACATTGGGCTATTAGATTATTTCCATATAAGCCATTATTTAGAACTTTTGGTTTTGTTTGATATATTTTACGACATTTTGGGCAGTGTTTTTTTTCACATTTATATATAATTTCTTTCGGTTTATTATTTTCAATATCTATAATAGTTCTTTCCTGATACCCTTTTTTTGCTAATTTTTCTAAACATTCAGGGCATATATCTTTTTCATAATATAGATATTCTATTTTATCGGCAGATTCTTCCGTTGCACTTTTTCTTCCATAACCTTTATCTCCTTCTTTTTTCCCTCCATTTTTATTTGGATTGTCAATTTTTGTATTTTCTTTTAACGGGATTTTACTTGATGGAGTAGACGAACCAAAAATACCTTCTTTCTCTTTCATCTTTTGAGAACTTATGATTTTTTTTAATCGTACAATTTCTTCTTTTAAATCGTGAATCTCGATATCTTTATTTAGACAATTAATGCAATTATTCATGATTATTTTTTAACATATTTTAACTTTAATTAATAGCTCTAATCTAAAAAAAATCACTTTTTTTACTAATTTTTTCCACCAAAAACTAAGGGATTACGAAAATATCATTATAATTTTAGAAACATTTAAGTATATTTTAAACTTAATTTTTAAAAATAGGATTGACAATATAAAAAAAATCAATATTATTACAAATATGAAAAAGAATATAATTGTATTAATATTTTTACTTTTTTCTTATTTAATTTTTTGTAAACAAAATATTCCTCTTGTTGTTGAGAGTGAAAAAATTATTTTCAAAAAGTTATCAAGTGAAATAAAAAATAAATTATCAAAAAAAATAGAAATAGTAGTTTATAATATAGTAGTTCTAAATGAGACTAAAGAATTTTCGTTGGTAATTAATAATAGTTTTAAAAAATATATGAAAGAAGAACAAAAAAATAATAACAATTATTATTATCTATTATTTTTTGATGATATAAAAAACGAGGACAATAGCACTGACTATTCTTTTGTTAATAATTATAATGAGCATGAATTAATCGCTTACGCAAAATATTTAAATAAAGATGCTATTTTTATTTCTTCATTAACTATTTTTAAAGATGAAACAAAAGATGTTTTTGACATAAAATTACATAAATTTGTTAAAAAGAATACAGCATTAATTCAAGGAAATATATTTAATACTGATACTCAACAATCTATTTTAAGATTTCGTTATTATTTTTTAATTGATTAATCGAAGTTTAAATTTAGGTTCATATTAAAACATATCACTATTTTTCTTTAAAAAATCAGAAATTCTATCAAGAATATTCCTTTTTTCATCGAGATTCTCTAAAGTATTTAAAACTTCATTTAAAACTTTATATTCTTCAGATTTTATTATTTGTGGAAATTTATTATTCATTATACTATCAAAACTTTTTAATATCGAATGACTAACATGAATTAATCTTGATATTGTTTCGAGATTATTTTCTATTTTGTTAATATTTGCATTCCCAATAAATTGGTTTTTTTTATCAATTTCATCGGCTATTTGTTTATTTTTTTCTTTTAATAAATCTATAATACATCTATTATTATCTTCATAAAGTTTAATTCGTAAAAGAGTTTTTATTTGATAAATGAGGTTTTCTAAATAAATTGGTTTTTCTATAAATTGAATTGCTCCATATTTATAAACTTCTGAAATATTTTCTCGTGATTGGAAAGCAGACATTACAACTTTTGGAATAAATCTTGTATTTTCGCGAGAATTAAGTAGTTCAAGTATTTGAAATCCATCAAATTTTGGCATCATCAAATCAATAATAACAAGATCAAGATTATCGTTGTCATAATTTTTATAATCTTCAACAAATTTTTCCGAATCAATATAAGTTATTATATCAAATTTGTCTTCTTGTAATAAAACAGTCTTTATCATCTCACAAATTTCTTTTTCATCATCTATTATTATTATTCTTGCGTTCTTTTTATAAATCATTCCATCTCCCTTATAAAAAAAATAAAAAAAAATATTTTTTTTCACTTTTTTCTTTCAAAATAAAATAAAAATCCTTATAATATATATATGAATATAAAAGATTTTTTTAAGAAACATAATATAACTTTATACACTATATTAATTTTAATTATCGGTATTACTTTTTTTTCGTTTATAATTATTTATTTAATAAATAATTATTTCAGATTAGCAAATTTAATTGTTAAATACAAGTTTGAATTGATTTTTCTTTTAATTACTGGTTATTTTTTATATAGTTTTAAATATGATTTTTTTAGTATGCGGATAAGTTTTAATTCGTTTATAATTTATATAAGTAATAACATTTTAAAAGAACATCATTATAAAGGAATAGAATTAATTTTCTTCTTTATAATAGTTTATTTTTTGTCGCAGTTTTTTATAGGTCTTTTAACAAAAGGACTAAATACAGAAAAAATCGAAAAGTTTTTTATGAGAATTGTTATGTGGACAATTCTTATTTTGGTTTTTAACTTTTTAATTTCGCTTTTAAAAATTAATATAACAAATTTATCAGTCAAAGACATTCTTTTAATCATTTTACTTTTTATACCACATTCTATTGTAAAAATTTTATTTTCTTATTTTGAAGCTTTACTAAAAGGCAAATATATTGATTTTTTAAATAAATATTTAACATATTTAATAATTGATTGTATAATTATATTTTTCTCAATTTTAGTTGGAAATGTTTATTCCAAAATAGGAATACTTAATACTGCATTCTTTATAGCTTTTTTAGCTATAGTAATTTCTTTGATTAGATACATTTCAAATTATACATTTGGATTAGTTTCATATTTTTCTATAAATTCTTTTATAAATCCAAATTTTTTATATAAAGATTATAAAATTCCGCAGATATTTTTAGGAAAAAAGATTGAAATCAATAATTTAATTGATAAATCCATTAAATATTTTGCTTTTGTAACAATTTCAAGTAAAAATGATAACTTTACAAGAGAGTTTTTAGAAAATTTACCTAAAGACTATAAATTTTATCTAATAAATAATACTTTAACAACAATAATTCCTTTAGAAAATTTATCCATTGAAAATATAACTAATCTAAAAAATTTGACAACAGATTGTTTTTATGGTTATTGTATTATAGAAAGAAAATATTTTGAGAATATAGATATTATTTATATTTTTAGATCGATTCTAAATATATCTAAAAAAATTAAATCAGAGTCTGATATTGTCGAGATTAAACAAAATTTGATTTTCTAAGTTAGGTTTATTTTATGGACAAGTTAATTCCAAATTTGATTATTATTAATAAAATGATTATTTTTTGTGAGAATATTCTTGATGAGGATATTAATGTTTCTTATTTTATAGATAAATTAAATTATGATACTAAATTTATTGATAATTTCTGTGAATATATTTTTGATGAATATATAAAAAACACAAAAGAAGCAAGTAACGATCATTTTTTAAAAGTGTATTATTCTACATTAAAAAGGTTTTATAGATTTGTTATTAAATTAATAAAACTTGAAATTAATACTAAAAATAATAAAGATAAATTATTTAGTTCTTTAAAAGAAAAAATAGAAGATAGAATACATTCATTAAAAGATTTTCAATATAGACAAAGTTTAAAAAATAACGATAAACAAGGAATAAACGAAGAAGAATATTCAATTCTTCTAAAAGGTTTTGAAAAAAATTAATGGATGTCAATTTATGGATGATTTTACTCAAAAATTAGAGTTATTAAATAAAGATAAATTAATAGATTTTCTTTCATCGTTAAAAAAGCCTTGTTTTGAAAGCGAATTATTAAAAGTCGTTTTTCAAGATAATGATATTTTAAGAGTCGATGCTTTAACTTTGTATCAAAATCACTTTTTATTATTTCACTTACTTTATTTACTTCAACAAGATTATTACAAACAAAATAAATACTTACATGTTCATTTTATGCGAACTTTTTTATTAGAATACCCTAAAGAAGGCAAATGTAGATTTTATAATGATGATTTGGGGCTTTTTTGTGGAGCGGACAGCTCTTTAGAAAATAATTATTGTGATTTCCATTATAAAAAACTCGAAAACGAAATAGAGCATTTATCAACTAAATATTTTTATTTAGATAAAGAAAATTATTACAAACTCGATAAAGACACAGCAGAATCTTTTATAAATGGGACTTGGGAAATTTTAGCAAATTACGGTGAATACAAAAAAAGTTTTGAGACTTTAGAACTTCCTGAAACTTCTGATATAGAAATGATAAAAAAACAATTTAAAACATTAGCAAAAAAATATCACCCTGATATGGGGGCGGATTCTCACAAAAAATTTAACGAAATAAATAGGTCTTATCGATTACTTTTAAGATTATTGCCGTTTTTTGATAAAAAAGGTAAATTTTGATTTTTTAAGAGTATTTCGCTGAAGAAACAATAAGTTTTAGAGAAATAAATCCTAATTAAGTGTTAGTTGTTAGGTGTCTAAATTACTCGTATTCTTTCCAATTTACTGATATGTTTTTATACTGTTGTGGTAAATTGAGGATTGCATTTTCGATTGTATCATAATTTGCATCCTGTTTTGTTTTCCAATTTTTATCGCAACTAAATCTATAAATATCTCCAGTTTTTTCATATTTACATATTGCTAAACCATAAATTTCTGATTTAATTTTACCATTAGTATCTAATATTATACCAAATGGTTTACTATCTGACCAATCCCACAATATAACTTTTGCATTATCTATATATTCTGGTGGTTTCAATTTTTATATCCTTAAATTAATTTTGCAAATATTATCTAATTATATAAGCCAAACGCTTCAAAAGATCAATTATAAGTATAGGCTTACTTACATTGTTGTCAAAAGTTAAAAAAATAATTTATTCTTTAATAAAATAAATTATACTCTCAAAGCGTTTGGTTATTATTGAGGAAAAATGTATCCAAAAATCTAATTATGCAATAGAAAGGTCTTCTACGGCTGCTTCTGGTGCATTATTTTTTACTGATTGAATACCATTTTTACAAGCATCTTCTGTAGTGTATGATTCGCTTTGACCTATTATCTCGCCATTGCCAGCCTTTAATCTAAACCTATATCCGCCAGATTTGTCTTGGTATGTTTCAAATCTTTTGTCTTCTGTACAATTTTTCTTAATTGATTCTATACCATTCTGACAGCCAGCTTTTGCTTTGTAACCTTCGCCTGTCAAAATTACTTGACCATTGGAAGCCTTTAGTCTAAATCTAAACTCGCCAGCTTTATCTTTATAAATCTCAAATTTTCCTGCCATAAAACATCCTTTCATGATTTAATAATATATTTAATTTATTATAATACAGATTTTAAATCAAATCAATAGTCTTAAAAAATAATTATAAGATATTTTTTTCTTTAATTATACCCATTCTATAAGCAATCAAAAGTTTTTTTAAATCTAAAATTTGTCTTTTAAGTTCTCTTCCTATATCTGTATCAGCGATAGTTTTTCTAACGGATGCTTTTTCTAAGACTGTTCTTAATGTGAGAATATCTTTTTCTTCCTCAATGGCTTTTTTTGTCGACTCAAAAGGTTCGTGTGATACAAGCTGGAGTCCATAAGAATTATAAATAAGTGTATAACCTGCAATTCCTGTTTCTGGTTGGTATGCTTTTGAAAAACCACCATCAATAACCATCAATTTTCCATTTGCTTTTATTGGACTTTCACCATTTTTCACTTTTACAGGCACATGACCAGAGATTATATGAGAATCTTCTGGGTCTAAGCCAAATTCTACTAATATCATTTTACAAGTTTCTTCATTATCTCTAAAATTATAATATGGATTTTTTTCTTCTTTATGAGATTCTTTATCATCAATAAAATATCTTTCAAAAGTTGTCATTTTATTTTTAGCAAAAAGAGGGGAGTTTGGTCCACACCACAAATACCACATAACATCTTTTCCGTATTCTTTTGCATCCCCATTACCAAAATATGCCTCCCTCGCAAGCCTTTCTAATCTATCCATAAAAGATTTCCCAAAATAAGTATTATTATCAATTGTTATTTTTTTGAATGTGCCATCTTTATTCATAGGGATACAACCATGGTAGAGTAGGTTAGAGTTATATGTTAGATAAAGTCCTCCTTTAGCATATAGAAAAGAAATATGTTTTTGAAGTTTATCACTACTAATAAAACTTGATTTTAATTTTTCGACAACAGATGTCTCGTCTGGAGTTAAAGCAAAAGGGTCATTTGGATTTATTGTAGAAAAAGATGATTCATTTAATTTATATTCTATTCCATCCAAATTTACAGTGCCGTTAGTTAAATCTATTTTATCCAAAATTGTTCTATTATCCATGTCAAATATAGGTCGTCGTTTTATTGTCTGAGCCTCAAGTTTAAATTGAATTATAGTTATACTCTTGTGCATCTTAGTTATTAGATCAATTTCTTTATGGGTAATCTTATCGTGATGTAAAAGTTTTGGATGAAAATGTTTGTTCTCTACTTCTTTGCAATACTCCAACGCAAATGTAGCAAGAGGTACTAAGTTTATACCATAACCTTCTTCCAAAAGTTTCATATTGCCATATCTAAGACACAATCTTACAACATTTGCAATACAAGCTTCAGACCCACAAGCAGCACCCATCCATAAAATATCGTGGTTTCCCCATTGTATATCAACAGAATGATGTTTTATAAGTTGTTCCATTATAATATCAGACCCTGGTCCTCTATCAAAAATATCTCCCACTATATGAAGCCTATCAACAATAAGCCTCTGGATAAGTTGCGATATTGCTACAATAAAATCTTTTGCTCTATCTATATCGATAATTGTTTCTATTATGCCCATATAATATTCTTGCTTATTAGAAACATTATTATGTTCATGCAAAAGTTCTTCTATTATATATGCAAAATCTGCGGGTAACGACTTTCTAACCTTTGAGCGAGTATATTTTGAAGAAACCACCCTACAAATTTCAATGAGTTGATAAAGCGTTTTCATATACCAAGAGCTTATGTCAGTCTCATTTTTTAGAATAATTTCAATTTTTTGCTCCGGATAATAAATAAGGGAGGCGAGGCTTTTCTTTTCTTTTTCTGTTAAACCAAAGCCAAATATTTCGTTTATTTTCTGTCTGATTACGCCAGAAGCATTTTTTAACACATGGATAAAAGATTCATACTCCCCGTGAATATCACTCAAAAAATGCTCCGTCCCCTTGGGTAAATTTAATATAGCCTGCAAATTTATTATTTCCGAACTCGCCTTTATAGAATTTGGAAACTGATTTGAAAGCAATTTTAAATATTTTATTTCGTTTTCATCAAAATTAGTTTTGTTTACATTAAGCATTGTTTTATCCTTTGGGTTATATATTAAAATTTTATTTTATATTTTTTTCTTTTATATATTGTTTTATTTTTTTGTTAGAAAGAATTTCATCATATTTACTTTTAATTTTCCAATTTTAAATAATATATGATTCATTTCAATAATTTCTTAAACCCTTTATGCGAATCTGGATTAAACCCCATTGAAGCATAAAAATCGCAGGCATCTTTTCTCATATTTTCTGTAACAAATAATATTTGAGTGCAATTAGCCTCTTTTGCGTATTTTTCAATCTCTTCAATAAGTAATTTTCCAATTCCTTTCCTCCGATAATCTATATCGACAATTAAGTCTTCTAATATCATAAATGGTTTACATTCTCCGTATAATTCTTCGCATATTATTCCCATAACTGATCCAGCAAGAATATTATTATCTACGGCACTTAAAAATATATAATTTGGATTTCTTTTTAATTTATTGAATAATTTATACATATTTTCAATAGATGAAGATTCGCCCCAAAATTGTTTATACAATAATGCTAATTGAGGAATATCTTCTTCAATCATTTTTCTTATTTGCAAAATATTCTCCATAATCAATAACTATAACACAGATTAATCAGATTGTCACAAATTACACAGATTAAAATTGCCTAATTACTTGATATTAAAGTAATTAGATTTTGTAACTTCTGACAAACCTGAAACATTTGGGTATATATCTAAAAACTAACCAATCTCTCATTAAACAAATGGGTTAAATTCCATTTCATACTTGTATCAAGCGATTTTTCGAGACAAATAAAAACTTTATCTTTATATTCTTGTAAAATTTTAAATGTTTCTTCTGCTATATTCATATCTATACAAATAAGGCAGCCTCTATAACCATCCACTACATTATACACCGTATTTTTAGAAAAATCAGGCAATTTTTGTATTTTATAGTTAAGTGTAAACCCATTTTTTAGAAGAATCTCATCTAAAACTATTTTTTCATCAACCATAGATAAATGAATAAATTCTTTGTCTTGAATATAATTTTTTAATAAACTATTATTCTCATTTTCATCTTTTGTTGTATCTGGCTTAAAGTCCACGCGCGTGAAATTTGATTTTGCTAAACGATAAACTTTAAAACCCAAATTAGAAATAGATTTATCCTCTGTCACCATGCTATTAAATAAATCCTTATTATTTTTTGTCTCTTCTTCAATTTTTTGGATAACTCTTTTATTGCGTTCGATAGTTATGTCAGATATTTTTTTGTACCCAGCTTTATAAGCTTCACTTTTTTCGTCTGTAAGCTCTGGCACTTGCACTAAGATAAACTTACGATTACCACCATCCTCTCTATTTAACTCCATAACAGCTTGTGCAGTTGTCCCTGAGCCAGCAAAAAAATCGAGGATTATGTCGTCTTTATCTTGAATTGCAATTTCAATACATTTCTTTATAATTGATACTGGTTTTGGATGATCAAAAAAACCTTTAAGATACAAATCTCTTAACTCAATAGTACCTTGTTCTGTCCTAACATTAGTTTCATCCCAAATAGTTTTAACTTTTGATGTTGTTTTACGACACTTTTCATATATATTCCAGTTCCCATCGTTTTTTTGCTTTGCAATTACTTGAGTTGTTAATATATCTTCAGTATTATTTTTTTCAATTAAAGGTTTACTCCATCTCCAACAACTCTCTTTTCCTTCACTATTATATGGATAAGATTCTATAAAATATTTATCATTTTTTATTAAAGATACAAGGCAAAAACCATCTTCATTTTTAGCATTTGGATTAATATATATTGGAAAAAACAAATTAGGTCTATTAAATTTACCAAATTTGGGATTTCTATTTCTTAATTCTCTTATTTCAAATTTACCAATATTATCATTAAAAGGTAATTTTTTTTCTTTATTTTCTATTTCATTTAATTCTGTCTCAGAATATTTCGTATAACAAATTAAATATTCATGAGTTTTTGCAATATCTTTATAATCTTGACCACCTTTATTTGCTTGAATACAAATGGTTGCCACAAAATTATCCTGCCAAAAAACCTCATCACAAAGTTTCCTCAAATGGTGGACTTCATTATCATCTATTGATATAAAAATAACTCCATCTTCCCTCAAAAGTTGTCTTGCAACCAAAAGTCTTGAGTACATCATACAAAGCCAATTTGAATGATAACGACCGCTTGCTTCTGTGTTTGTATCGAGTTTAATACCGTCTTGAGTAACTCCAATGTGTTCGAGATAATCTTCTTTTGATTCGTCCCATTTATCAGAGTATATAAAATCATTGCCAGTATTGTAAGGTGGGTCAATATAAATACATTTAATTTTTTCTCTATATCCAGCCAAAAGACATTTTAGGACTTCGAGGTTTTCGCCTTCGATTATCATATTGCCATTAGAGTCATCTGGATTAACACTTCTTTTTTTGTCATAAGCTAAAGTTGTTTTTGTAGGTGTGAATGCAAGTCTTTTTGCTCCACTTTTACCAAACCATCTAAACTCAAATTTTTCGACATCAGTAACAGACTGTGGATCAACTATTTTTTTGACTTCTTCTATATCTAATTTCCCTTCACCAGTAAAAATATCAGGGAATAATTCTTTCAATTTAATAAGCCGTTCTTTATTTAAGTCTGGCGTTTGCATATATAAAATGTCGTTATTCATTATTCCTCCAAATAACATAGTTACCAAATCTATATTTTTTGCTTCCTAATCTCTTGTAATCAGTGTCAATCCGTGACAATCTGATTAATCTGTGTTATAAAATATTCATAATCTTTTACTGGTGCAATATAATCAATTTTTGTTTCTATTCCTAAAGCTTCAAAATGTTTTTTTGCACAATTTATTTTATAAATTTCGCTTTCTGTTAGTGATTTTTTATCATCAATATCGTTTGTTCCTTTGGTTTCAATAACAAAATAAAATTCGGATTCATTATTATTCCTTATTTGTTTTTTCTTTAAAACAATCCCAAAATCAGGATTATAATCCCCAATAGGTGTTTTTATCTTATAAGAATTTGGCAATTTCAAAAAACAAACAATTTCAGCATCATTATCTGCTTTTTTTGCAAATTCTTTTTCTATATCACTATCATAAACTATATTATCATAAATTCCTTTATTTGGAGTAGAAATTATTTTATCTGTGTTTTTTAGAAAATATGGTTCAAATTTAGTTAGGTCAAATTCTTCCTCTCCTGTAAGTTTATATTCTAAACACCTAAGCATTTCTTCTAATTCGATATTTTTTATGATTTTGATTGCTTCTTGTAAGAATTTTGGTGGATTTCTAACTATTTCAACATAATTAGTCAATTTGTGCATTATTTTAAATATAGTTCTATATGAAAGGCTTGTATTTTTACTTATTTCGTCAATCAAATCAATAGGTGTAAAATCTGTAACCAATCTATGGCTTTCTGTCCCAAGATTTTCACTTTCTATATTACTTCCTTCAAATCCTTTTATGCGATTTAGAGTTATTTCTGCTATGTGATGTGGAATTTTTATTTTATTTATTTCTTCTATTGATTTTCTAATTAGCATATCTTCATCAAATTTAACAAGATATTCTGTTTTTTTACTAAGCAATTTCCAAAATTCTTTAAATGAGTTGCTATTAAAAAGTTTTTCATTTCTTTTTATCTGTTTTTCTGTTGTTTTTAGCCCTTTATGAATATTTCTTGTTTCTGCCCCAGCACTATTTGTTCCATAAATTTCTATAATTTCGGCTTGATATTGAGATACAAATGTTTGATAAGTTTCATTTGGAATAACTGTGAGTAAATTTATCTCTTCTCCTTCTTTTGTATCTGGCAGGTCGTAAACTCTTTCACCATTTTGATTTACACAAATACGAAGCCCACGCCCAATTTCTTGTCGTTTTTTTATTTCACTGTAACTTTGATTAAGTGTTGCAATATTAAAAACATTCGGATTATCCCAACCAACACCCAAAGCAGAATGTGAAAAAATAAACTCTATTTTTGATTTTATATTATCATCAGAAATTCTAAGTAATTCTTCTTTATCTCTTAAGATTGCGTCAAATATTTCTTTATTGTTTTCCATTGATTTTTGATTATCTGTAAAATCACCTTTACCAGTTTGAGCGAAATAATATCCTTGTACTTCAGTTATTTGTTGTTTAGTGGGCTTTTTTTTGTAGAAATTTTCGTAAACTTTTGCGTATTGTTCTTCAAAAGATTTTTTTATAATACCTTCTGGATGTAAATAATTTGCAACTTTATCTATAAAAACTAAAGAAAGACATTTAATCCCTTTTTGTTTCAATATTTCTTTTTTACGAAAATGTGTATCTATTAACCAATAAAGCTGTTCTCCAAAAATAGTAGAATAATCTTTTGCTTGTTCACCAATATAAATTATACTTTCATTTTTAAATTTTACAAAACCCTTACTTCTTATAGGTTTTGCAATTTGTTCTATTATATAGTCACTATAAATAATATTTTGAGTAGCTTCATATAAATTAGAGTTTTCAGATAATTTTTTTGTTTCTTTAAATTTAAAACCATCTTTAGTCAAATGCCATGCTTTTAGTATAGCTTGCGGTTCACCTTTTCCGATAATTATATCAACAAGCTCAATTTTCATAGATGCTTCATCGTTTTTTTCAGAAACTGTTAATACTTCAATTTTTTTTACCAATCCTTTTTTATAACTATCAAAAGGAGTCAATCTATAAATTAAATTTTTCAATGCTTCTTTTTTATGTGTTGCAGAATATCGTATCTTAAAGAGTGGGTTGAAAGTTTTTATCCTTTCAATAGAATTTGGAGTGTCCATTCCTTCTTGTGGTTCGTCCATTATAATTATAGGGTTTGTTTTACCAATTGATTTTATATAAGGAGTATTAGAAAAAAGGTCTTCTCTTTGTGCTTGGTTAAGAATACGGTCATTTGAATTAAAAGATTGTAATGTCATTATCATAATTTGAATATCTTGTCCTTCTATGAAATTCATTACTTTATTTAGCTTTTTACTATCATATTCAAAATAATTTGGTCTAATATTATATACATCTTCAAGTTGTTTACTAAAACTATCAAATGTAGTTAAAACGCCTTCTTTTATAGCAACAGATGGCACAATTATAATAAACTTTGTAAAACCATAATGTTTGTAAAGTTCGTAAATAGTTTTAATATAGACCAAAGTTTTACCTGTACCAGTTTCCATCTCAATACACAAATCATTATCATCGCAGATATTCGCAGTTTTCTCATCTATACTATTTTCTAAAACAACAGATTTTATATTAGATTTAATTTCTTCTTTATTTAGAGATAGAATATTAGAATAAACTTCTTCAGTCGTTGATTTATCAAAATTATTTTTTTCCTGTCCTTCAAATACAGAAATAATCGAGTCAATAGCATGTTGTTGGTATTCTAAATGTTCTAATTTTAATTGCATTGTTTTGCCTTTTCATAACACAGATTCTATAATTGGTGTTAATCTGTGTTATAATATATCCAAAATTCTTTGATTTGTCAAAATTATTAGTTTGCTATTGCTATTAGTGATTATGAGATAATAAAAACAATAGTTTTTAAAAAAAGCGACATTCGTTAATGTCGCTTTTAAATAAATTAAAATACAGCAGAAAAGATAAATTTGAATAAAAACTAAACTATAAAATAATCCGTGCCAATCCGTGTTATATAATCTGTGTCAATCTCTTAAAATCCGTCCTAATCCGTGTTATATAATCTGTGTTAATCTCTTAAAATCTGTGCCAATCCGTGTTATATTAATGTAAAAAATGCCTTATTTCAGTAAAAATCATAGGAATTCCAGCATCATTACAAACTTTTATTGAGTCTTTATCGTTAATCGACCCACCAGGCTGTATTATTGCCACAATTCCTCTTTCTATTGCAAGTAGAGCAGTGTCTGGCATTGGAAAGAATGCGTCAGAACCTAAAACCGCACCTTTTGCTTTATCCCCAGCCCAATCTAAAGCAATTCGTGCTGATGTAACTCTATTCATTTGACCTGCACCAACACCAAGAAGCATTTTATCTTTAATAAGAACAATAGCATTTGATTTTACATTTTTTACTATTGTTTGAGCAAATTTTAAATCTTCTATTTGTTCTTTTGTTGGAGATACTGTTGTAGCAACTTTAAATTCTTCATTTTTTGGATTTATAAAATCTTTATTTTGTACTAAAAATCCACCAACAACTTTTTTTATTTCTTGAAAGCTATTATCACTAAAAATTGTATTTTTCCAATTTTCGTATTTTAAAAGTCTAATATTTTTTTTCTTTGTGAGAATATTATATGCTTCATCTGTATAAGATTCTGCAATTATTATTTCAAGAAATATATCTGATAATGCTTTTGCTGTTTTTTCGTCAACTATTCCTCTAAATCCCACTATTCCACCAAAAATAGATGTTTTATCACCTTCATAAGCAGCCATAAATGATTCATAAATATTAGCTCTACTTGCAGCTCCACAAGGATTTTGATGTTTTATAACAACACAAGATTTATCATCAAGGTCTGTCAAAATATTTATAGCAGCTGTTGCATCACAAATATTATTGTAGCTCAATTCTTTACCCCAAAGTTTACCTTCTGTAAAAAAATCAGATAATTTATTCTCTTTATAGTCTGGAATATGGTAATAAGATGCTTTTTGATGAGGATTTTCGCCATAACGCATATCAATTTCTTTTTTTAGTGGAATAGTGAAATTTTGCGAAAAATTATTATAAATATCAGATTTATTTGTATAGATAGAATCTTTATCATTCACACTAAATTTTGACAAAATATTAGAAATAACAGAATCATAATAAGATGTAAGTTTAAATACTTCTAAAGCCATCTTAAATCTTGTTTCTTCTGTAAGACCTCCACTTTTTATATCTTCTATTATAATATCATAAAAATCAGATGAAGGAACAGGGCAGGCAAATTTATAATTTTTGGCACATGAACGAAGCATTGTAGGACCACCAATATCAATCATTTCAATAAGTTCTTCAATATTTTTTTCGCCTTTTTCAACAATACTTTCAAAAGGATAAAGATTTACAACAACAAGATCAATTGTTTTTATTTCAAGGTCATCTGACTCTTTATCTCTTTTACTCAAAATTCCACCATGAATTAATGGGTTAAGAGTTTTAACTCTTCCTCCAAAAAATTCTTTTTGTCCAGTAAAATCCTCAATTTTGATACATTTTATGCCTTTTTCAACCAAAAGTGTATATGTACCGCCAGTACTTAATATTTCTACATTGTTTTTTTCAAGTTCTTTAGCAAAATCAACTATTTTTTCCTTGTTAAAGACACTCAAAATTGCTCTTTTTATTTGAACTCTTGACAATCTTTTTCTCCTCGAATTATTGATTTAACACATTATATCTTAAATTTAATATAAAGTCAAAATTTAGTTTATTCAAAAATTAAAATATGCCT
>MIAN01000080.1 GCA_001829125.1 Spirochaetes bacterium GWB1_27_13
CCATTGTAAAAAATCTTTTTTTAAGACTGCTCTAATTCCGTTGACATTCCAAGAAAGTATTCTCATCATTAAAAATCCTTAAATTGGGTCTAAACAAACCGACATTTACAATAAAATATATTAGATAAAAAAGCAAGAAAAAGTTTAGTTTAATTTTAAACCCTAAATCTGCAATAAAGTTCTACTCCAGACTTAAATTAATTCGCAGATTTTATAAAGATTAATCAAAACAAAAAAGTTGAGGTCTGACAAAATATTTAGTTTTAATTTTTAGTAGAAAAATCGCTCACATCTATTAAAAGAATGCAAACAACGACACAAAAAAGGCAAAGAAAAAAAAATTAGAAAGATACTTCTCTTCTTAATAAAAATAAAATCTAATTAATTCTTGATATTATTAAAAAAATATGTTTTTTATTTAATGCCTAAGTATTTATTACTAAATATTTGGCAGATAAAAAAATGGAGTAATATATGGCTAAAGAAGTGAATAAAACATTTAATTTTAAGAATCTTACGATTGCAATAATTCCTTTTATATTTTTGTTTTCTATTGCTTTAATAGAAGGAAACATAACTTATCATCAAAAAGTATTCAAAACTTTTATGATTTTCTTTTTTGATGTGGCGTTACTTTTGATTTTGCTTGTGAATATTTTTGGTGAAAAAAACGAAATAGAAAAACCAAAAAAATATCTACTATATTTTGCATTGTATTTTTTTTATATATTCTTTCAATATATAGTGTCTTTTTTTTCTGGTGAGATTTGTTATGATAGAAATTATTATCTTGCTGATTATGGATTTTTGATAATCTTTGCAATGTTTTTTTATTTTTATTTTAAAGATATTAAAGAAATAAAAAGAGGTTTAATATTACTTGGCGTTTTTCTAATTATCACTCTCATTATATCTATGTTAGAATTTTTTCAATTACGAATGGAAATGCTAAATGAAGCTCTTAAAAACAACACACAGTTTAATTGGGGGGTATTCTTTTCTAGATTTAGACCTAAATTAACTTTTGGTAACACAGATTATTTTTCTGGTTATATGGTTGGCGTGTTGCCGCTTTCTGTAATTGCACCTTTTGTTTTTTATGATACAAGCAAAAAATTCTCTCAAAATATACTTGCAATAGCACTTGCAATTGTTGCTTTACTTGGTTTTATCCCTTTATTTTTCTCACAAACAAGAGCAGCTTGGCTTGGTATTTTTATTGGAATAGTATTTGTTATGATACCATCGGCAATAATTATGCAAGATAAACTTTCTAAATTTAAAAAAATAATAATAATTTCTGCGATGATGTTTTGTTTGATAGCATTACCATTGATTGTTTTAAAGTCTCCGATAGCAAAGAGTTTATTTCCAAGAATGGTAACTACTTTAGAAAACCCGATGTTTGCTATAAACGATAGGTTGAATGGTTGGTCTGGTGCTTTAGGACTATTTAAAAACCATCCAATATTTGGTGCAGGTTTGGGTGGTGCTTATGCCTCTTCTTTTAAATATATGGGTAAGTATTATTATATTTATTCTGATAGTAACTCTTTTAAACACGCTCACTGTGAGTTTGTAGAAGTGTTGGGAGAAGGTGGGCTTTTTGGTACTATTTTATTTTTCTTTTTATTTGGGTTTATAATAATAAACATGTTAAAAAGAGCTTATTCCAAAAAATATGAATTTGCTTTTAGACTGATATGTCTTGGTGTGGCAGTTGGCATTATAAGTATGCTTGGACATCAGACTTTTAGTTTGTCTTTAAGAATGAGTGTAACAAAAACTGCTTATTTTTTCCTTTTGGGTCTCGGGGTTTTCCTGATGTCTTATTCTAATAAAGCTTTAAAAAAAGGTGAGGTTGCAAAACAAGTTAAATTTTTCCCTGCAATCTTTGAAAAAAATATAAAACTAAACCAGATGTATATTATGCTTGGTAGTTTTGGTGTGTTATTAATAGTGGGATTATTTTTATTCCTACCTGTATTTTCATGTGAATTCAATTTTAGACAAACACTTCCTTTTGGCTCAAAATCAATTAATGAAACTGAATATTTTATGAAAAAAGCGATTAATGCAATGCCTGGTAACCCTTATGCTTGGACACAAAAATATACATTTGATAGTGAATACAAACTTATGTCTTATTTCAAGTCAATAGAAAGTTCTAATGCTTCTCCTGAAATGTTTGCTGAAATAGACAAAGTTTTTGATGATATTGTTACTGATTTAAACCATTTAAACGCAATAATACCAGGTTATCAGGATGTATGGTCAAAATATGCTAATATATACTTAACAAAATATCAATATTTACTCCAAAAATGGCAAATATTCAAAAAAAATGAGGATTTAAATCAATCTCAAGATTGTCTAAAATATGCGTTAGAATATCTAAATAAGAGTACAGAAATGAATGCTCTAAGTTATTATTCACATGTTTACAAACTTGCAATATTAACATATTTTGGCAATAAAGTTCAATACGAAGAAACTATTAAAGATATTTTTGTTACAAAAATATATGTCTCTTTTGCAAGAGGAAAAAGAATAGTCAAAGAAAAAATATCTATCAATTTCACACAAGATGCAGCATCTAATGCAAAACTAGAAAATGATAAATATGTATTTAATATTAGTCTATCTGATGTGGCAAATGCAGTAGAAAAAACTTATAGTATAAGAGAGTTCGATGCAATAAGTAAATCAGTAACTGAAACAGTAGATGCTATATTAATTCCACTTTATGAGAAAGCAATGAAATAAAATTTATCACTGAATAGGCACAGATAAAAAAGATAAATAATAAAACTCTTTTTATCTGTGCCATTCATTCTAAAAAATCCATTTTGCTAGTTAATTTAAAAAACTTAGAATATCAACATATTTGGTTATAAACGCCATAATTTCTTTTAATAAACTTAAAAAATGTGGTATATAGAAAAATTTAGATTGATTTTTATTCTTTTTGATAGTATAATATAGTGCAAAGGATGGGAAAATCAATGAATGAAACAATCATTACAACCTCCAAAATAAGAAGAAATATTCTAAAAACTGAGAATAGTAAAGTCTTAATAATAGATGACTCTGAAGATATTCTTTTTCTTGTAAAAAACATACTTTCTTTAGAATCTTTTCTGGCTGTCCCTGTAAATAGTGCTATTAAGGCTTTAGAAATAATAGATAATACATTTGATGCTATTATTCTTGATTTAATGATGCCAGAAATGAATGGCATTGAATTTTTAAAAATATTTAGAGGTAAAAAAGAATTTTCTCATATACCAGTTATTGTTCTTACAGCCAAACTTAATACAGAAGAAGAAATTGCAAAAATTTTTGAAATTGGTGCTAATGATTATGTTACAAAGCCTTTTTTAAAATCAGAGTTTACCGCAAGGATTAAAGTTCATGTTGGTTTAAAAAAATCAACAGAAGATTTATACAGAACAAATAAAATGTTAAAAAGAAAATATAAAGACTTGCAGAAGGCTATAAAAAGAGAAGAAACTTTAAATGAAAAAATCCTTGAACGAACTGTTGAATTAAAAGATGCGAATGAAAAAATAGAAGAGTTAAATAAGGCTTTAGAATATTCTGCAACTCATGATGCTTTAACAGGAATTTTAAATAGAGGAGCAATCTTAGCATTCTTAGAAAATGATATTAGAAGATCAAAAAGAATAAAAACTTCTTTGTCTCTTCTTATGATAGACATTGATTTTTTCAAAAAAATAAACGACACTTATGGGCATCTTGTTGGTGATTCTATACTAAAACAACTTTGTAATCTTATAAGAGATAGTATAAGAGAGATTGATTTATTTGGTAGATATGGTGGAGAAGAGTTTATAATTATTCTACCTGATACAAATGTTGAGCAGGCAAAAATCTTAACATCAAGACTTTTAACTCGAATAAGAGAACATAATTTCTTGACAAATAAAATAAATCTAAAAATCACAATAAGTATTGGTCTTACAGAATATATTTTAGATGAATCAATTGATCTAATTATTGAAAGAGCAGATATGGCTTTATATGAGGCAAAACAATCAGGAAGAGATTGCATGAAAATCCATTAATGTTTTCTAAAATTTTATTTTAAAGAAGAAGTTATAAGCTTAGTTTAAAAAAATCTAAATATTTTTATGATGGTTTTATTATGCCAAATATTTTATTATTAAATTTACTATGGATGGGGAAAAATTTAATCCTCGCTTTTATGCCTTTGATTTTGGCTTTGATCTTATTTCGTAAGAAACTATGGGATAAACCCATTGTTATAAAGATAATGCTATTTGTTGTAACAGCGATTTTTTATTTTTTTCTACCAAATGCGCCTTATGTCTTGACTGACATCATACACCTTGTAAGACAAATAAAAGATTATAGATATTTTAATCTTTCTGATAATACCATAATAGTTTTTTTGATACCTCAGTATTTGATATTCTTTTTTGTGGGGTTTAGTTTCTATGTAATAGCATTCCAAAAACTCTTACATTTTTTATATGATTATAGGTGGAATAATATTCTAATTTGGATAATAAAAATAGTAAATCCATTTTTAATGTCCATAGGTATTTTACTGGGGCGCATTTATAGATTTAACTCGTGGGATATTGTTTCAAACTCAGAGGCAATTGTTAGGTCTACATTAGAGGGATTTTCAAATTTTTATTTTTTTATTTTTATGGTTTTTAATACTATAATCATATTTTTAGGATTTGAAATTCTATCTTTGTTTTATAAGTCCTTATTTAAAAAATTATTCAATTTTGAAGAAGAATAAATGAGAGGGTTTTATGAGTAAAGATATGTTTAGTCAGCAAACTGGTAAATTTATTACTAATGAAAATGTTGATACAAATAAAATGGCAAAAATAAATGCCAAATCAACAGTTCCAAGACTTGAAGTCGCAGGTCAAACAAAAGAGTTGTCAAATAAAGCTTTTGGAATAGGAAGAGAAAAAACAAACCAATTAATCGTAGGTGATACTAAAGTTTCAAGGCATCATGCAGTTGTTACTTTTGAAAACGGAGTTGCTTATATTAAAGACACAGATAGCACAAATGGAACTTATATAAATGGACAAAAATTAGTCGCTGGCAAAAAATATCAACTAAAAAATGGCGACAAAATAAAAATTGGAACAACTGTAATAAATTTTTTGGTGTAGTTTTAGCCACAGAATTAAGAGTTGAGACCTGACAGTTTTTTTATCTTCCAAGAATATTTTTTATCACTGTTTTAATTTTTATTTTTTCTTTTGCCTCATAATAAAAATTTCTTAATTTTACTTTTAGATAATTAAAAAAATAAAAATCTCCTCTATAAAATATATAAGTAAAATTTTTAGAGCCACCTTGACAATGAAGTCCGTTAAATTTTATTAACTTATTGTCAACTTTTCTTTTTCCATAAGGAATTCGCCTTTTCCAATAAATCTTTTTAACATTAAATTTTTTATCTATCTCAAAGCCTTCACTAAAATTAAAATTATTATCAAAAATACTGCCGTCAATCTCTTTATTAAGATCAAAAACATTTTCAGAAAAATCTTTATTATATTCATAAAAAGCCGTCATGTCACAAACACCACCAGATAACTTCTCATCTTGATGTTTTTTAAACTTTTTTAATAGCCTTTCGTGCATTTTCTCATCTGTATATAAACTTTTGATATATTCACAAAAATTAATTAATTTATCTTTACTCGAAAAATATGTATAAGGTGGACTTAATTCTTTACAAATAGTAAAATCATAACTTTTATATTTAACAAATTCTTTATTAATATTACAAAACAATAACACATCAGAATCCAAATATAAAAAATCATCTATATTATTTTTTATTATAAAATCTTTGATGATAAACCATCTTTGAAAGCAAAACAACTCGTAATTATATTCATTAAACGATAAATGCTTGTAAATACTCGCAAAATCATTAGCACTCTCAAAATAATCGTTAATATTATAATGTTTTACGAATTTATATTTATCATTAGTGTCATCTCCAATTAAAATAATAGGACTTTCTGGATTGAAATATTTTGCCTGAGAAAGAGTATATTTTAGATAATCACTATTTGATTTATGCACAAAAATAATTGGTATTGCCATATTTTACCTTTAAAATATATTTTTCATCTGTTTAGTGTCAAAATCAATCGGAAGTTCAATTTTTACACCTTCTTTCATTGATTTATAAATCGCTAAAATTATTTCTAATGCTTTTTTACCTTCTTCTCCATCGATAAAAGGTTTTGTATTATTATCTAAGGCTTCAATAAAATCAGCAAATAATGCAGTGTGACCAAATCCATAAACATTTGGAGGGTCTAATTCTTTTGGGTTTAAAATTTTTTCTTCTGCGTCACCAATAATATCGCTATCAGCAAATCTCCACACCTCA
>MIAN01000081.1 GCA_001829125.1 Spirochaetes bacterium GWB1_27_13
ATAGATGGATTAAAGAGTTAGAAATTGGGCTTATCGCAAAACAAGATGAAATTGAAGCTTTTAAGAATATTTATATAAATTTAATTGTAAATATTATTCTAACCGTAATAGCTTTAATATTTTCTGTATTATTATCTTTATTTTTTACTAAAAGTTTAACAAAAGGAATAATAAACCTTAATTCTGGTGTAAATATTATTTCAAGTGGCGATTTTAAACATAAAATAAAAATAGAATCCAATGATGAAATAGGAAATCTTTCCAAAACATTTAATATGATGATCGATAAACTTAATGATTATTTTAACAAGATAAATAAAAGTGAAACCCGATTGAGATTAGCATTAGAAGGAGCAGGTGATGGCGTTTGGGATTGGAATATGCTAACAAATGAAATCTATTATTCAAAAAAATGGAAAGAAATACTTGGATACGAAGACAATGAAATACAAAATAATTATAGCGAATGGGAAAAACTTGTTCATCCTGACGATCTTGAAAAAAGTCTAACATTAATAAAAAAACATATAAAGGGAGAATCTTTATTCTTCCAAAATGAACATAGACTCCTTTGTAAAAATGGAGAATATAAATGGGTATTAACAAAAGGAAAAATTATTGAATGGGATGACAATAGAAATCCGATTAGATTTATTGGTACTCATTCGGATATATCAGAGCAAAAGAATATTGAGTGGAAATTAAAAAATTCAGTTGATGATAGAGAAACGCTAATTCGTGAATTATATCATAGAACTAAAAATAATATGCAAGTAATTATTTCATTAATGAATTTACAATCCGCTAATATTAATGATGAGAAATCAAAAGATATTATTAATGATATGCAAAATCGTATTTATTCAATGGCTATTGTCCATAAAAAATTATATGAGTCACAAAATTTATCGAGTATAAATTTAAAAGATTATATAATAGAATTATCTAACTTGTTGTTGAAAAGTTTTACTACTTTTTCTGATAAAATAAATCTTGATTTAACTCTTGATGATGTAATGGTTTCAATTGATACTGCTATTCCATGTGGACTCGTATTAAATGAATTAATTACAAACTCAATTAAGCATGCTTTTCCAGATGATAGAAAAGGAATTATAAAAATTTTATTAAAAAAATTAGAAAATGAATATATAAATATTATTGTATCTGATAATGGTATTGGAGCATTGCCAAATTTTTTGGATATATCTAAAAAGAGAATTGGCATTAGATGTATTTTTAGTATTATTGAAAACCAGCTTGATGGAAATGTAAAGTTTGATACTTCTAATGGTTTTTTATGCAATATAACGATTAAAGATGCCGAAAAAGAAGAAAGGGTATAATTGTGAACAATAAGATTAAAATACTAGTTGTAGAAGATGAAATTATTACTGCGATGGATATTTGTAATGAACTTGAAAAGGATGAAAAATTTATTTGTCATACAGTAACTTCTGGAGAAAAAGCTCTTAAAAAATTAGATATAGAAAATCCGAATATTATTATTATGGATATAAATATTAAGGGTGAAATAAATGGAATTGAAACAGTAGAACAAATTTTATTATCTGGAAATAAGTCAATTATTTTTATAAGCGGGTATGCCACGTCAGAGATAAATGAAAGAGTGAAAAAATTAAATCCAGCAGGCTATCTTGAAAAACCCATTAAAATTAGTGAATTAAAAAAAATAATTGAAAAAGAAGCGTTAAAGATCAATAACGCATAATTTAGAATAAAAAACTATTTATACCAACTTAACCTTTTTTAATGATACATATTAATTTTTTTTAACACAAAGGACACAAAACTTACAAATAAATCGTAAAAAATTTCAATAAAAAAAATAATTTTATTAAATTTATTATCACATTTTCTTCGTGTCCTTGTGGTTTTAACTAATCTTAGTTATCGCTAAAATTCGTTAATGATTTGTATAATACCCATTATTTGACTTTAAAATCTCAACATATTTTGTAACACCATCTTTTAGAGAAACAAAATCTTCTTTATAATTACCTTTTGTTCTCAAAGAGGTTAAATCTGCCTGTGTAAAAGCCTGATATTTACCTTTAAGCTCCTGTGGGAATGGAACAGACTCTATTTTTACTTCATTATATAATTTTTGCATAATATCAGCAATTTCATAAAAACTCCTAGCTTGTCCACAACCCGCATTAAAAATACCGCTGATTTCGTTGTTGTAAAAATGTAATACTATTTTAACAATATCATCAATAAAAACAAAGTCTCTTATAAAATTTTGGCTACCTTCAAATAATTTTATTTTATTTTCTGACATAATTTGGTTATGAAAATGATATATAACAGAAGCCATTTTGCCCTTGTGATTTTCTTGTGGACCATAAACATTAAAAAAACGAAGTCCTACAATCTGAGTATTTGGATTTTTTAAGTTTCTTATATATTGGTCAAACAAAAATTTCGAATAAGCATAAACATTCAATGGATACTCAGCACTTCGAGTTTCAATAAAACCATTGTCACCATTTCCATAAACAGATGCAGACGAAGCGTAAATAAACTTAATTTCATTTTTAAGTGCATGATCGAGTAAGATTTTGCTATACTCATAGTTATTTTTAAGCATATATTTGCCATTGTATTCCATAGTGTTAGAGCAAGCTCCAATATGGATGATTGCTTTGACATTGCTAAAATTAAAAGTTTCAATATTTTCAATAAAATCAATCTTATCAATGTAGTCAGTAAACTCCAAAGTATTTAAATTTAAATGTTTTGAACCATTTTCGAGGTTATCTACTATTAGAATGTCTTTTATACCAATTTTATTTAAACCTCTAACAACATTGCTACCAATAAATCCTGCACCACCAGTAACTATTACCATAATATTCCTCTCCAATACCAATTCATATAAGGAAACAATGGGTAGATACCCCTTGTTTCCTTATATAATAATATCACATTTTTTTATTAAATAAAAATTAATTAGTATAATTTACGAATTATTTAACAACTCAATATTTCATCTTAAATAATTTCATTATAAGATAATCAAGGATTTTTGGTGGCATAATAATTTTTAGGCTATCAAGTAAAACATTCTGAGAAATAATATATCTAGTATTTGGATTCTTTTTTTGGATTATTTTAAAAATTTTTTTTGCTGCAATGTCTGGAGAAAGTCCGTTATTTCCACCATCCACAAAATTTTTTAAAAACATATCTTTTGTTGTATCGTATTTATTATTTATAAAACTATAATCAACTTGTTTTATTTTATTCCAAATTGGGGTTGCTATACTTCCCGGTTCTATTACTATAACTTTAACACCAACTGGCTTCATTTCCCTTCTTAATACATCCGAAAATGCTTCAAGTGCAAATTTTGACGAAGCGTAAGGAGCTGCAAAAGGAGGAGCAATTCTACCAGCAAGTGATGATATATTTACAACTATACCTTTTTCTTTCATAATAAGAGGTAAGAGTTTGTGGGTTAAATAAACTGTCCCAAAATAATTTACCTCAAAATTTTGTCTATATTTTTCTATATCAAGGTTTTCGATAGTCCCTGCAATTGCAATACCTGCATTATTTATGAGTGCTTTTAATTTAACTTTTTTTGTTTGGATAATTTCTTTTACAAAATCGACAAATAAATCAATATCTTTTTTTATAGTTAAATCGATCTTTTTTGTGAATGTTTTTTCCTTGTTTTGCAAAGGATATGATTCATTTAAAAAACCTCCTACTATAAACTTGTCGTTTTTTTCTAAAGTCTCACATAAACTATAACCAATACCAGAATCAATACCTGTTACTATATAAAGTTCTTTTTTGCTACTCATTTTTTTTACTCCTAAATTAATTATATAAGAAAGTCTTTATTTTGTCAAAAATATCTTATAACACTGATTGTTACAGATTACATTGACTTGCATATTGATTTAATTAAATAAAATCATTATACTTAAAGTATCAAATCTTTTTATTTAGGAGAAAATGATGAAAAAATTATTTTTCACTATGTTTTTTTGTATTCTTTCTCTAATTGTGATTAATTCACAGTCAATGGATATTAGAAGTGTTGATACTATTCTTTCTGAAATTAGAAAAGAACAAGGGTTAAAAGGCAATGAAAAAATAAACCCTGATAAAGTTAGTGAGCAGAAATTAGAAGAACTTGGGGATTCACTTATGGAAATAATGATTGGCAATCACGAGGAACATGAAAGAATGGATAATATGATGGGTGGAGATGGTTCTAAATCTTTGAACGCCATGCACTCCTCAATAGCTTACAGGTATCTTTCTGGTATTCCTGTGGGAATGATGGGTGGTATGATGGGTTATAATGGAATGATGAATGGTTTTCCATTAAATAATAATTTAAATTATAAAGGAGGAACTTCTATGATGTCGAATGATTACGGAATGATGGGATGGGGTTTTGGAAATTGGGTTATGATATTTATTATTATTGTTTTTATTTTTATTTTAATAGCAATTGGAGTACTTATTTTTTATGCTATCAAAAAAAATCAAAATACCAATTTTTCATCAAGTGAAACACCACTTGATATTCTTAAAAAAAGATATGCAAAGGGAGAAATATCAAAAGAAGATTTTAACAAAATAAAAAATGATTTATAATAATAAAATATATTCTTTAAAATAACACTCTAAAATTTTTAATTCAGTAAACTCTATTTACAAATTAAGTTTTTTTTAGTATAATTAGTTCATGCCATTTTTAAATAACTATGGGGTATAGATTAAAATTTGTTTAATCATAATTAAATTTATGATAATAAATTCTAAAAATACTAATATCTTAAATTTCTGGTAAATTCGAGACTTTTGGATATATTATGGATTTAATGAAAAGAAAAAGAATCAATGTTAGCATTGCTATTTTTATTATATGGATTTTTGGAATTTCTTTATTTTTCTTTTTCACCACCTTAATTAAAGTTGATTTATTACCCTTTGTTTTAGTTTTGTTTTTTGAAACCTCCCTTTGTCTTATAATCTGGATTTTCTTTATGCTTAGGATAGAATGGCTTAAAGATATGAATACAGGGAAAGAAATAATGTATCTAAACATCTCAAATATTCTTTCCGCAATTAGATTTTCTTTAGTACCTCTTTTAATAACAATGTTTGGTCTTATAAGTGAAAATCACAGTAGTCTTTATATAAAAATTATCATTTTTGTTTTTGGAATGTTTGTTTGTCTTACAGATTTGTTTGATGGAATGCTTGCAAGAAAATTTAACGAAGTTACAAAACTTGGTATGATTTTAGACCCAGTTGGTGATTTTTTAATGATTACCTGCTTTTCTGTCCTTATTTTTCTCAAAGGGATAATGTTTTGGTGGTTTTTTGTATTAATTATGATTAGAATACCTGGTTTATTTTTGATAATGATATTCTTTATTTTGATTAAATTTAAATATCAAATAAAAACAACTCTACTTGGTAGAACAACGATTTTTTTTATACTTGGTTTTTTAGGGCTTGCTACATTTAAATTATTTTTAAAAGAAGGGGTATTTATTTATGATACTTTTCTTTTTGTAGCTCAAATTATAGGTGCAATTCTTATAATTCTTTCTTCAATAGAAAAAGTTAAACTAGTTATTTATTATTTTAAAAATCAAGAAAAACTTTCTTCAAATAAAAATTTAGAAAATCTTGGGCAAACAAAAAAGTTTAAGGATAAAAAATGATTTTAAAAGTTATTATTTTAGGCATAATCGAAGGTCTTACGGAATTTTTGCCGATTTCTTCTACTGGTCATTTAATAATCGCAAATAAATTTATAGAATTTACCGGCGAGTTTGCAAATATGTTTGATATTGTAATCCAAGTTGGAGCAATTTTTGCAGTTGTTATATACTTTAGAGACAAAATATTCCCAAATTTTAAAGAAAAAGAACAATTAAAAGAAAAATTCTATCTCTGGCTTAAAATATTAGTTGCTTTTATACCAGCCGCAATACTAGGTGTCTTATTTAATGACAAAATAGAATACTATTTATTTAAACCAACCCCAGTAGCCATCGCCTTAATCGTTGGTGGAATTTTTTTAGTTATAGCAGAATTAGTTTGTAAATCTCCAAAAATAGAATCTGAAAAGAATATTACTATTTTTACAGCATTAATCGTTGGTTTTGCTCAATGTTTTTCTTTGTGGCCAGGTATGTCACGTTCTGCTTCTACAATAATTGGTGGACTCTTTGTTGGGTTTTCAAGATCAATCGCTGCCGAGTTTTCATTTCTTCTTTCTATCCCAACTATAATGGGTGCTTCTTGTTATAGACTGATAAAATCAAAACTTGTTTTTTCTTCTTATGAATTATTTTTATTATTACTTGGCACATTAATTGCTTTTATCGTTGCCTATTTTGTTGTCGCACTATTTATGAAATTTATCAAAACAAACAAACTCTACCCTTTTGCTGCATATAGAATTATCCTTGCTTTGGTGGTGTTGGTGGTGTTGTGAAAAAGAACTATTGAGGAATTTAGCAATTTATTAAAAAATGCAAATCTTAAAATTAGTCAAATATTTATGGAGCAAAATATTATTAGTGTAATAAAAGCTGTGAAATTAACGGTATGAGATCAATAATCACAACATATACTTTCCATTAACATTTTGCATAGAATTAAAAATATTGTATTTCACAATATCATCCTTAGCAAATTCTTTTATGACTTTTTTTATCTCTTTTCTTTTTGAATTTTTTCCATAAACACAGGTACAGACAAGGTTTGCGATCCCTTTTTCTTGTGCAAATTTTATGATTTGGGATTCTTTAACTAAGGCGAGAGGTCTAATTATTGTTATGTCGTATTTGTCGTATTTTAACGAAGGAAGCATAGTTGACATCTCTCCTTTATAAAACATATTCAGAAAGAGAGTTTCTATTATATCGTCAAGATGATGACCGAGTGCAATTTTATTAAAATTATTTTCTCTTGCGTACTTAATTAATTCCATTCGCCTTTGCATAGAACACCAATAGCAATTCATTTTTTTGCCAGGTTTTAGCCTTTTTAGAATATTTACATCAAGAATACTGTATGGAACATTCCATTCTTCAAATTTACTGACAAGATTGAGTTTTTCACAACATTTACAAAAGTCTGATTTTATATGAATTGCATGTATTTCATATTTAATTGGAAAAGATTTTTTTCTATTAATTAAATCATAGAGTAGTGTCATAGAATCTTTTCCACCAGATACAGCGATCAAAATCCTATCGTTTTCCTCAATCATTTTGTAATTAAAAATAGATTTACCTATTGTCTTTGATATAACTTTCTCTAAATCTCTTGGCATTAAAACCCTCTTTTAAAAATATTATGCTATATTATACAAAAAAATGAAATTTGTCAAAAGTTATACAATAAGACCAATCCCAATTTTTAAACCCCTTGGAACGAAAGCCATTTAACTAATAAGGAAATAAAATCAAAAATTCCTGCAAAAGATAAAATTGCCAATACTAAGAAAAATATAATTAAAATTAACCTAACTGGCATAAAAAAAGATTTAAAGGTGACACCATTTTGTTTTATTTTTTTATTTGCAGAAAATATATAACTTATAGACAAAAGTAATGTAAATACTGTAAAAATTATTCCACTTATGATTTTACTCAAATTAGGATTTTGGATAGAAAAATCTGACAAGTTATTAGCAAAACTAAAAATAATTGCATTAAATTTTAATAAACTACCAGAAAATATAAAAACTCCTATGATTATAAGGAATATTCCACCTACAATCTTTATAACATTGAGATAAGGCATAATTTTTTTGATTTTGTCCTGAAAAAACGAAAAAAATAAACCAGAAACTATAAAAGGAGTCCCAAGCCCAAGTGAATAAACTGTGAGTAAAATTATTCCAGAAAGTATTTTACCAGAACTACTTGCCAAAAATAAAATTGATGCAAGTATTGAGCCAATGCAAGGCGACCAACCAGCCCCAAAAGCCATTCCAAACAAAACCGCACCAAAAATATTTGTTGGTTTGTTTGATATATGAAATCGTTTTTCTATATTGAAAAATTTTATGAAGTCAAAGATAAAATTTAACCCAAGTAAAATTACTACAGATCCTGCAACCATATTTACATATTTTGAGACCTTCCCAGTAAGCATACCGATACTACTAAAAATAACTCCGAGTGCAATAAAAATAACAGAAAACCCGATTATAAAAAAAACAGTATTTATAAAAATATTCCATCTTGATTGTTTTTCGGCTTTTAAGTCTGCGTAAGAAACTCCACTTATAAAAGAAAGATAAGAAGGTATCAAAGGCAAAACACACGGTGAAAAAAAACTCAAAATGCCAGCACTAAAAGCAATTACCAAATTTAGATTCTGACTTTCCATAAAATCTCCTTGATTTTTAGAATACAAGATAGTATAATATTTTGCGATATTCAAGTAGAATTACAAAAAATTTAGGAAGTTTCTCACAGAGGATTAAAAATGATATTGACTGTAAATAATCTTGGTAAAAGAAACTATAAAATTAAGAATGCAATGTCAAATTTATAAAAACTTCCTGTAATTCGATGGTTTATTTTATTCCTCCAAAAAATTATCTAAAATTTTATTCATCAAACCTTCCATTTGTTGTAAGTGTTTTATATTAGCAATAATTTTAGTTTCATCTTGAATATACAAAGCCTTTGTAAGTTCATTTTTACAATTATCGATCAAAGAATAAAGACCATTTTTATTTAGCTCAAGATGAAATTGTAGTGCCAAAACATTATTTTTATAAATAAAGCCTTGATTATCACAACCTTCTGATTTAAAAATGGATGTCGCTTGTTTTGGGATTTCAAAAGTATCACCATGCCAATGAAAACATAAAAATTCGTCTGGGATTAATTCCAAAATTTTTAGATTGTCTTTAGGATTTGTTTTTTTGACATTAAAAAAGCCAATTTCTTTAAATTTATTTTTTGTAACTTTTCCACCAAGAACACAAGAAATTAATTGAGCCCCAAGACAAATTCCCACTACTTTTTTATTCATTTCAATTGCATCTTCAATAAATTTTTTTTCTTCCTTTAAAAATGGGAATTTGTCTTCTTCATAAACATTCATAGGACCGCCCATAACTACCAGTAAATCAAAATCATCCATTTTAGGTAATTTTGGGTCGTTAAAAAACATTGTGCTTGTGACAGTCATATTTTTTTTTGCAGCCCATTCCAAAATATTGGCTGGAGTCTCAAAATTGCAATGTTGTAAATAATGTAATCTCATCTATTCTCCTTAAAAACATTTTCCTTCTGTTTTTTTAACACAAGTTCCTGCACCACATTTATAACAAATTTCATTTTGAAGAATATTATTCTCAAAAAATTCTTTTATATTATTTAGTGTGGTTTCTGCTATATTTTTTAATGCTTCTTTTGTAAAGAATGCTTGATGTGAAGTTATCAACACATTATTAAAAGTCATCAATCTTGCCAAAACATCATCATCAACAATCAAATGTGAAAAATCTTCAAAAAAATACTCATTTTCTTCTTCATAAACATCAAGACCTGCAGCACCTATTTTTTTATCTTTAAGCCCTTCGATTAACGCTTTTGTGTCTATCAATGCACCTCTACTCGTATTTATTATCATAACATTATCTTTCATTTTTGAAATACTCTCTTGATTTATTATGTGATGACTTTCTTTAGTTAAAGGTAAATGTAGTGAAATAATATCCGACTCTTTGTAAATTGTATCAATATCAGTATAAGTAAAACCATTTTGTTTTGCATATTCTAAGTCTGGATAAAGATCATAAGCCAAAACTTTCGTTCCAAATCCTTTTAGAATATTTATAAAAATTTTACCTATTTTACCAGTCCCTAAAACCCCAACTGTCTTTCCATACAAATCAAAACCTAAAAGTCCATTTATATTAAAATTGCCCTCTCTTGTCCTATTAAAAGCCTTGTGTGTTTTACGATTTAGGGTTAAAATCAATGCTATGGCATGTTCTGCAACTGCATAAGGAGAATACATTGGAACTCTTACAATATGTAGTTTTTTATAACTTGCATTTAAGTCAACATTGTTATAACCAGCACAACGCATTGCAATTAATTTAACATTATTTTCATACAAAATATTAATTACTTTTTCTGTAATAGAATCATTTACAAATGCACAAACAATATCAAAACCTTTTGTTAAATTTACAGTATCTTCATTTAAATGTTCTTCAAAATATTTAAACTTATAACCAAAATTCTTATTTGTAGAATCAAAAGAATTTATATCATAAGGTTTTGCATCAAAAAACGCTATTGTTAATTTTTTCATAAAATACCTCCATAATACTAATTTTGACTGATTATAATAGATTAACACGAATTACACTGGTTTTTAGACATATTTATCTTTATGTTTATTATATAACATCTTTTTAGATAAAAAAATAGATTTTATTCTATATTTAAAACCAACCAACCTAATCCGTGTTATCTTTCCCAATCTGTGCTAATCCGTGTTATACGATTTCACCATTTATAGAAATTGTATATTCTTTAATAAGAATATTTTTGCCAGATTTTTTTAGTGCTTCTTCTACAACACTGTTTGTCCCAAAACAACAAGGGACTTCCATGTGAACCATGGTAATTGATTTAATTGTGTGTTCTTTAAAAATCGTTGCAAGTTTATCTATGTAATTTTCGATAGTCTTATCAAGTTTTGGACAAAATATAACTAATATTTTACCTTTCAAAAACTTTCTATGAAAATCTGGATATGCAAAAGGCACACAATCAGCAGCCACTACAATATCTGCATTGTCAAAATATTGAGCCATAGGATTTAACAATTGCAATTGTATTGGCCATTGACTTAATTCAGATTCCAATTTTACACTACTGTCGTTATTATTAGAAGTCGTTTTTTTCTGAATATTCATCATTTTAGAACCGGGACAGCCTCCTTCGTGACTTAAAACTGGTTTTTCGGAAAAATTTGGCACTTTATGATTATTTTCTTTCAAATACTCAATTGCTAAATTTAAAAGTTTTGTTTCTCCATGGTCTTTTAAGTGTTTCAAATGTGCAATAATTGTATTTTCACCTTGTTTTACAATATTTGCCATAGCCTTTTTTTCATCATATTCTTCTGCTTCTCTTTCTTCTATTAAAATAGCACCTTCTGGACAGTGACCTATACATGCTCCAAGACCATCGCAAAAAATATCACTAATTAGTCTTGCTTTACCATCTATAATTTGTATCGCACCTTCTGGACAATTTGGAACACAAAGTCCACATCCATTACATTTATCCGTGTTGATGTTGATAATTTTTCTTTTCATAATATTCTCCTTAAAAATTTATTAAAATTAAATTGGTTTCAAAATTGTTTGTAAAGTTTCCCACAAACTCTCTCCCTCTTGATAAATATCAAAACTATAATTACTCGATTTCCATTTTGTAACTAAAAGTCTCAAACTTCCCATAATTATTATAAAAACATGTTCTGGGATTACATCTTTTCTTATTTCACCATTGCTCTGTCCCTCAACTATTGACTTTGCAATAAGTTTTCTGTGATTCTCAATAATCTGATCAATTTTTGCTAAAACAGCCTTATTATTGATAAAAATATCGTTTGAAAACAATATTGATGTCAAATCCCTGTTTTTTAAGAATGTTTGACATCTATTAAGGAAAAAAGTCTTTATTTTCTCAAAACTTGTATGTGATGTAGAAATAATTTCTTCAAGCATTTTTGTAGAATCTTCCTTAAATACTTCAATAATTCCTGCAAAAATATCATTTTTACTCTTAAAATGTTTAAATATCGCAGCATCCGTAATACCAATCTTATCAGCAATTTTTTTTACAGTAAGTTCCTGAATACCATTTTCTGATATTATCTCTAAGGTTGCATTTATTATTTCTATCTGTCTATCTGTCATTTTATCCTCTTTAGTTAGTTAGCACTTACTAACTGAAAATAATATAATACTTTTATTTTTAAAAGTCAAATGGTTTTTTTAAATTTTTTGATTAATTTTATTGTGGAATGAATTTCTCATGAAAGCAAAAAGGAAACACAAAAAAAATTGGAATAAAATTTATACTAAATGTAATTCAATATTCGCATTAATATTAAATAACGCAATTTGTGTCTTTTGTATTATCTGGAAATTTACCTAACGAACTCTAAATAATAAATAAATTTTATTAAAAAACAGCAATTTAAAAGTCAAAATTTACCATGAAAACATTTTATAGAGCAATTTACTTTGCAAGTTTTCATTTCTTTTTCTAAAGAGAGAAAATGAATTAATTTAACTCAGCAAACTGAATATTGATAGATTAAGGATACAAGTATTTCCATAAATTCTTATCAAAAAACATTTTCAAAAATTATTAGTTTTGGTATAATATTGATTAGCACGGATTATTCCAAATGATCACAGATTCAAAACAAAACATAATCTGTGTCCATCTGAGTTAATCGGTGTAAATCTGTGTTATAGGGATTAATATGTTTGATGAACTAAAAGAAGAATGCGGAGTTTTTGGAATTTCTTTAAAAAAGGATTATTCAGAATTGGCAAAAGATTTATATCTTGGACTTTTTGCGTTACAGCATAGAGGTCAAGAAAGTTGTGGTATTGCTTATTACAAAGATAATTCTATTGGAGTTGTAAAGTCTCTAGGGCTTGTTTCTGGTGATTTTTTTGAAATTTTACCACGTAACATAGAAAGTTCGAGTGGAATAGGACATGTAAGATATTCTACATGCGGAGGGGCTGGTATTGTTAATGCTCAACCTCTTTCATTTAAATGTAATAAAGGTGAAATTGCTATTGCTCACAATGGAAATATACCAAATTACGAATATATGAGAGATGAATTGATTAAAAAAGGCTCTATTTTTCAAACAACTTCTGATTCTGAGATTTTAATTCATTTTATGGCAAAAATTCAAGATAAAAACTTTGAAGATTCTTTAATGGAAGCACTATCGAACCTTGAAGGTGCTTATTCTATGTTAATGCTTCACGATGATACAGTGATTGCTTTTAGAGACCCAACTGGTTTTAGACCGCTTTCTTATGGCGAAATAGAAAATGGAATCATTTTTTCTTCAGAAACAAATGCCTTAGATTTACTTGGGGCAAAAAATATAAAAGATGTAAATCCCGGTGAAATTATTTTTTGTAAAAAAGGTAGCATTAGGTCAAAAAAGTTTTCTAATCCAAAAAAATTAAATCAATGTGTTTTTGAGCTTATATATTTTGCAAGACCAGATTCAACAGTTTTTGGAGAATCAGTATATGAAGCACGATTAAAAATGGGTGCAAAACTTGCAACTCTAAGAAAATGTAATCCTGACATAGTAATTTCTGTTCCTGACTCCGGAAACACAGCGGCTTTGGGTTTTTCGAGAGCTTCTGGGATACCGTTTGAGTTTGGCTTAATGAGAAACCACTATATGGGACGAACATTCATAAAACCCGAACAAAAAAAACGAAACGAAAGTGTAAGAATAAAATTAAATCCTGTAAAATCTGCTATCAATGGTAAATCGCTTGCAGTAGTTGATGATTCATTAGTTAGAGGCACAACATCTCGTAAAATTGTTGCAATGCTTAAAGAATCTGGTGCTAAAGAAGTTCATTTATTTTTATCAAGCCCTGAAATAAAATTTGCTTGTTATTTTGGTATTGATACACCAACAGATAAAGAATTAATTTCATCGAGAGCAACTCCAGAAGAAATTGCAAAAGAAATTGGAGCTGATTCTGTAACATTCTTGACTGTAAATGATTTAAAAGAATGTCTTTCTGAGCCAGAAAAATATTGTTACTCATGTTTTAACGGTAATTATCCAATGACTATAAAATCAAGATGCAGTGATTGTGTTTGTTAGTAAAACTGAGACCAGATAAGTTTTAAAAACCTGTCAGGTCTGCTATGTTTATGAGGTGTTAAATTTATGCAAAAATATATAAAATTTCTTCTGATAATCATTATTTTAATTTATTCTTCTTGTAAAAAGGATTCTAACTCAGATAGTGATGATGGTGTATTCAATAAAAACGAAGAAATAGAACAGTATAATTTTTCTGAAAATCCACATAATAAACTTTTTCTTCCTTATAAAAAGTTTGAACTTTTTTTGGGTAAAGATTTTATTCCAATTTTTTCGCTAAAGAGTAATCTTGATACTGATTCTGGAGAAGAAATTGTTATTGCATACAAACAGAATAGTACTTCTAAAATAAATGTTGTTATATTTGATTTGTTACAAAACGATGTGTTAAGAAAAAAGATTGAATTTCCAACAGAAATACAGCACATTGAAAATTTTTTAATGCAAACTCAAAATTTATTTTATAAGAATAATATAGGTCTCACAATAGAAGGAAAAACGATTGATAACAAAAATAAACTTTATATAATTTCTTATCTTGACGATGATTTCAAAATTTTTGGTGATTTTACTGGTGATTATTCTATTGTAATTGATTACGAAGAAGTTGACGATGAAAAGGGAAAATATTCTAAAATAAAAGAAGTTGTTGTGATAAACAATGATTTAAACTCAAATGTTCAAAAAAAACTTACTTATATATGGGAAGAGGTCACAAAACAATTTAACCTTTCAAAAGAAGAACAAATATTCTCACAACAAAATTCATCTATCGATCAATCAATTTTGTATTCTGAAGATAAGTATTTTGATTATATTAAAGGAATATGGTATCCAGAAAAATATAAGACTATAATGGAAAAAGATAATTTAGACTTGCAAGAATTTTCTGATACTAACATTAGATTTATATTTTTTTCTCAAAATCCAAATGAAGTACAAATTAAATATGGTGACTATGTTGATAAATATTCCATAGTTAAAATAGTTAAATTGTGGAATCAAAAACCCGGTTTAAGAATGGTTTTGAAAGAATTTACTTATAATACAGATGCTAATTATTCAAGATATGTCGATGCAACTTTAATTGAGCCAAATTTATTGAAAGTTTTAGGACCACAGAAATTTGATGAAGATAATTATGTTAGACTAAAAAAACATTTTAGCGATTTTGTTGCAGAAAAAAAAGCTGATTTTGATAAAAAAAAGATTAGTGGTGTTATTGATTATTTGAATGGTAAATTCAAAAATAAAGACGAAATTATTATTAATATAAATAAAAATAAAGAATTTAGTATTTTTAAACAAAAAAATGTAGAAAAAGGCGTATATAAGCTAACAATGAATAAAGAAGGTTATATAATTAGTTTTTTGTATAATTCTCAAAATACTATAATATCAAATGAAAATTTTATAATTAAACTTGATGATAACAAAGGTTTTACATTAATTCCAATCAAATTTGATTATGATAAAATTACGATACAAGATTTAAATTCGATAAAATTTGAAAAAATAAATGGAGAATAAAATGAATATAAAAACATCAAACGATTCAAAAGAAAACATAATTTTTTATCCTTACTGGGAAGAAAGTACTCTTTTGCCCGCTGAAATTCTTTCAAAAATATCCGAAGACAAAGATTATTTTACTGCGAAAGGACAAGTTAGAAGATATTTTTTGAGTAATAAAAATATACTTGTGATTCATCTTGGTAAAAAAGAAAAAGTAACTTTGGAAAGTTTTAGACAATTTTTATCCTCTACTTATAAAATTGCAAAGAAAGAACTCTTTAAAAGCTTTGATGTAACTCTTTGCTATGATGGATTAGGTTTAAAAAAAGAAGATGTTTTTTATTCATCTTTAGAAGGGCTTTTACTTTCTGATTACGAATACGATAAATTTAAATCAAGCAAAAATAAAAAATTTAAAGTAGAAGACGTTACACTTATAATAGAAGAAATCCCAAATTCTTTAGAACTAATAAATAAGGCAAAACTTATTACAGAATCTGTTTTTATGACAAGAGACTTAGTAAACGGTCCTGCTAATTTTATAACAATTGATTACATGGAAGATTTTGCAAAAGAGATTGCAGGAAAAGACAATCTAAAATTTAGTGTTATCAGAGAAGAACAATTATTGAAAGATGGATTTAATTTATTACATTCTGTTGGTAAAGGCTCAGTTCAGAGACCTCGTTTAATTGAGTTGGAATACTTCGTTGGCAATGACAAACCAACAATTTGTTTAATTGGAAAAGGAATAATATTCGACACTGGCGGTCTAAACATAAAACCAGAAAATTTTATGAGCGATATGAAATCTGATATGGCTGGTTCTGCAACTGCATTGTCACTTATCCATTGTATTAGTAATTTAAAACTACCTATAAATGTTGTTAGTCTTCTTCCTATGGCTGAAAATGCTGTCGATGGTAATTCGTATAGACCTGGAGATGTGATAATAGCTTATAATAAAAAATCCGTTGAAATTCTAAATACAGATGCAGAAGGTAGATTAATCCTTTCTGATGCACTATCTTATTCTGATACAAAAAAACCAGATTTAACAATTGATTTTGCGACTCTTACTGGGGCTGCTATTATTGCTCTCGGTACAAAAATTGCTACAGTTTACTTTAGAGACGAAAAATATAAACAAAAAATGTTTGACGCATCAAAAAAATCTGGTGAGGCGATCTGGGAACTCCCTTTATTTGAAGACTACAAAGAAAACCTTAAAGCCGATATTGCCGATGTTGCAAATCTTGGGACACCTTCAAGACAGGCTGGCTCTATAATGGGTGCATTATTTTTAAGCGAATTTATCGAAAATCAACAATGGATTCACTTTGACCTCGCAGGCACTGCTTTTTTTGATAAAGAATGGAACTACAACCCAAAAGGTGGTACTGGCTTCATCCTTAGAACAATAGTGGAGTTTTTGGGAAAAATGTAGCCTATCCAACAACAATGCCGTTTATTTTATTATAGCAATTAGTTTTAGTTTGAAAACATTACACACAGAACACAGAGAAAAAGATTTTTTTCCATTCTTAACTCTATGTTCTTTGTGTCTCTGTATCTTTCATACAAATATTAATTTTACCCCCATTTACAAAAAATAAAAAAAATAGTATTATATCTTGATTAAATATAACACAGATTAATCAGATTGTCACGGATTAACATAGATTAAATCGTGTAACTATATACAATAACAGTATTTAACTTTTATAATGACAATTATTCAAATTGTTATTATAGTCTATAATTTGTGACAAATCAAAATTTTTTTTTGTATATATAAAAAATCTGTCCTAATTTAAATTTTTTTTAAAAAGATTGACCTTTTGAAACATTTTAAGTATATAATATTATATAGAAGATATTTATTTCTTGGGGGGTTTCTTATTAAAATCTTACTATTTGGTGAGCAAAAATTTTGTGATTTTTATAACCTCTTCTTATCTAAAAATGGCATTGAATCTTTTATCTTCAATAAGCTTCCTCCAAATCAAACAAAAGGATTTGATGCAGGGATTTTATTTCCAAAAGATGATATTCATTCCACTGAAGATATTATAAAAGGAATAAGAGAAAAATTTGGTACTGACTTTAAACTTCTTCCAATTATAGAAAAGAAAAGCTTTTATGTTCTTGAAATTATGTTTTTGGCAGGTGTTGAGAATATATGTTTTGAGTTTAAACCAGAAACCATACTTTCAGAAATTAAGTCTTTGGTAGATAGTATCCCCAAAAAAGTTGATGTTATAAAAGATGATGAGCCTATACCGACCCCAAATCAATCAAAAACAAAAGATTATTATATAATTAATTTTTATGAAAACAAAGGAGTTTTTATAGTTGATCTTTCTGGTGAGTTAAAAAAAGAAAAACTTACTGCTTTAAGACTTATGTTTAATAATTATTTAATTAATAAATTATCTAAATTAAAAGGTATTATATATATTTTTAATAATGCAAGTGAAAAATCACTTAATTTTCAAAATATTTGGTCTTTATTTAGAATATGGAAAGCAATTGGTATAGATTACAGTAAAATTATTTATCTATGTAACTCACAAATAATTAATGAAAGAATGGGTAAATATGTTGAACCACTTGGAGTCAAACATTACCCTAATTTACTTGATATTACAAAATATTTTTTTCCAGAATTAAGTGCAAAATCAGAAATTGAAATATTTGAGTTTGCATCAACTCTTTTACAATCTGACACAAAAAAATAACTTAAAATATTCGGAGATTTTATGAAATTTAGAATAAATCCTTTCTTATGCTTTTTTATTTTATTTATACTTTTTAGTTGTAAGAATACTAAAAAAGAAGAAACTAAAACAGAGTCAAAACAAATTACAGCAACTATAAAATTTGAATCAGTTAGAGTAAGAAAGCTCCCTGATATAAAAGGTGATATTATTACAAAAGTTGCCAAAGGTGAAACTGTGACAATTTTAAGAAAAACTGACAATAAAGAAAAAGTTGCAGATTATGATGAAGATTATTGGTATGAAGTACAAACAAAAGAAAATCTTTCTGGTTGGGTTTTTGGAGCATTGATTGATATAAACTTTGAAAATATTTCAAAAGATAAAACTAATATAGCTAATAATTTTTCTATTAATTGGAAGAATAATAATTATAGCTTCATAATAAAAAAACCAATAATTTTGGGCGAAAAATTGTTTTTAATATCAAAAAATAATATATTTTATTCTATCGATATTAAAACTGGAAAAACAATTTGGAAACAAAAGATAAATGATGATATTACTTTTTTACCAATAATTGGAATAGATTTTGCTTATATTTTATCGAATACTAATTTATATGCTTTTGATTTAAAAAATGGTGTAAAAAAATGGGAATTTAAATTAGATCAAGTTATTAAAATTGAACCAGTAATTTATAACAGCAATATAATATTAGTAGATTCACAAAATTTTATTTACTCAATTGATTCAAAAACTGGTAAAAAAATTAATTCTTATAAGTTTCAAAGTAATATTAGTTATTTTTTACCAAATAATGAAAATATTTTGATTGTTACAGCAGAAAATGAGCTATATTCGATAAAAATGTAAGGTATTTTATTGGAAAATATAAAGAATGATTTATTTTTGTCATTGGGGTCTAATATAGAGCCTAAGATTGACAACTTAACAAATGCTATAAATCTTTTAAATAAAGAGTTTCAGCTAAAAAGGCTAAGTTATGTTTATCAAACAGAGCCTCAAGATGATATAGATCAAGCTTATTTTTATAATATCTGTGCATTCTACCAAACAGAAATAGAAGACCCTTTTTTGATATTACAAAAAACTCAACAAATTGAAAAAGAGTTAGGTAGGGTTAAAGATATTTCAAGGCCAAAAGGACCAAGGCTCGTTGATATTGATATAATTTTATTTGGGAATATAGAAATATCAACTGAAATATTAAGTATTCCACATAAAAGCATGAAAAAACGAAACTTTGTTTTAATTCCACTATTAGAAATTTTAAATAATCATCCGATATATATAAAAGAATATGATTTGAGAAGATTCATTAAAGAAAATGATGCTCAAATTGTAAAAAAAATATCGGAGTTAAAAATTGAGCGACATTTTACCAATTGATACTATACAAAATCCAAATCCTACAATTATAAACACAAAAAAATACAGTGTAAAATTAAAAGAATTTGAAGGTCCTCTTGATTTACTGCTTCATTTAGTAAAAACATCAGAAGTTAATATTTATGACATTCCAATCGCAGACATAACCCATCAATATATGGAATACCTCAATTATTTGGTAGAATTAGACTTAGATAATATATCAGAATTCGTTGAAATGGCGGCAACTTTAGTTTTGATAAAATCAAAGATGATGTTACCTATAAATCTCGAATTTGAAAACGATGAAGAAGACCCTCGAGAAGAATTAATCTCAAAACTATTAGAATACCAAAAATATAAAATTGCTGCGGGTATTCTTGATGCAAAGTCAGAAGAGGCAAATATCGAATTTGTTAAAAAAAATACTCAAGGTGTATTATTTGATATAAATGGTGACGAAAGCAATTGGCGACCGCTTTCTGTAATTGACCTAATCGGTGCTTTTGCAAAAATCCTAAACGATAAACCATCAGAAGCATCTATTGAGTTTGCATTTTTTGAGTACACAGTCGAAGATAAAATTGATCTAATTAAAAGCCTACTTAATGATAAAGAAAGTTTTAATTACTTTGACTTACTTGACCAAAATATGCAAAAACTCGAATTAATCTGTATATTTTTGGCACTACTCGAACTCGTTAAACAAGGTTATATCGCAGTAAGACAACACATTATTTTTGGCGATATACATATTGTAAGAAAAGAAATAATTCCTTCTCCTGTTATAAATTAGAATTTAAGAGGTTTTAGCCAATCGAATAAAGAATGAATTTCTTACGAAATTCATTCTCTCTTATCAAACCGTTTAATTAAAAAAACTAACTAATTGCAATTTATTAATAAAATTCACACAAAATTAACAATCATTTTATATAGTATTAACATAAAAAGTTTATTTTATAATCAAATCAAAGTATTTCAATAATTTTATTGGATTACTACTATTAATTGATTATAATGGAGGACAAATGAAAACAAATTTTTTGAAATTATTTACAATAATGAGTGTTATTGTAGCGTTTACTTTTTCTTTAAGCTCACAAAATTTAAAAGGTGTTGAATTAACTGGCTCAGGGGCTACATTTCCAGAACCTCTTTACAAAAAAATGTTTGATGAGTACAACAAGTCAACAGGTGCAAAAGTTAATTACCAAGGAATTGGCTCTGGCGGTGGAATAAAGCAATTAACAGAAAAAGTTACTGACTTTGGCGGAACAGACGCTTTTATGTCAGAAGATGAAATGAAAAAAACTGGTGCAGATATAATTCATATTCCAACTTGTATAGGGGCAGTTGTTGTAACTTACAATTTACCAGGAAATCCAAAATTAAGAATGTCTAGTGACGTTATTACTGATATTTTTTTGGGTAAAATACTAAAATGGAACGATCCAAAAATTGCAGCAGAAAATACTGGGGTTAAATTACCTGATTTAAAAATTTCTACAGTTCATAGGTCTGATGGGTCTGGTACAACTTTTGTTTTTACCGATTATTTATCTAAAGTTAGTAAAGAATGGAAAGAAAAAGTTGGGACAGACAAATCGCCTAAATGGCTCACTGGTCTCGGTGGAAAAGGAAATCCCGGAGTTGCAGGATTGGTTACACAAATTCCTGGTTCTATTGGCTATGTAGAGTTAATTTATGCTTTACAAAATAAAATGGCTTTTGTTGACGTAAAAAACAAAAGTGGTAATTATGTAACAGCTTCTTTAAAGACATCGAGTTTATCTGCTGACATTGCGTTACCAAATGATACAAGAATATCTATTACAGATACTGATGCTAAAGATGGTTATCCAATAAGTAGTTTTACATGGTTAATTCTTTATAAAGAACAAAATTACAATAACAGAACAGAAACTAATGCAAAGGCAGTTACTAATTTAGCATGGTGGGTTATCCATGAAGGTCAACAATTTCCAGAAAAACTTGATTACTCACCATTGCCAAAATCGGCTATTGAAAAAGCCGAAAAACTTTTAAAATCGGTGGCATATAATGGAAAACCAATACTTAAATAGTGGAGATAAGAATATTGGGGTGGAGAAATCTACCCCTAATATTTTACACAAAAAAAATTGGAAATTAAAAGAAAAGATATTTAAAATAGTTTTACTATTTGCAGGAGTTACTATACTTTTGATAATTGGTGGTATAATTTTGAGTTTATTGTTTAGCTCAATCCCTTCATTAAAAAAATTTGGTTTTAGTTTTATTATTGGAAATGAATGGGACCCTGTAAACGAAAAATATGGAGCATTACCATTTCTAATTGGTACTGCAATGACTGGCTTTTTGGCTTTACTTATATCATTACCGTTTTCCTTTTCTATATCTATATTACTTGGAGAATATTTTAAAAAAGGACTACTTTCAAGTTTTATAAAAACAATGACTGAGTTACTCGCAGGAATTCCTTCTGTAATCTATGGTTTTTGGGGACTCTTTTTTGTCGTCCCAATAATAAGAAATGTAGAAATGATTTTTGGGGCTATTCCTTATGGTGTTGGAATACTAACCGCTTCTATTGTGTTGGGGATTATGATTATACCTTATTCTGCATCAATTGGTAGAGAAGTTTTAGAATTAGTGCCAAATGACCTAAAAGAAGCAGCGTATTCTTTGGGTGCTACAAGATATGAAGTAATTAAAACGGTTTCTATCCCCTACTCCATCTCTGGTATAATCGCTGGCATTATTTTATCACTTGGACGGGCTTTGGGTGAAACAATGGCTGTTACAATGTTAATAGGAAACATGAATTCTATTCCAGAAAATATTTTTGCACCAGGGCAAACTATTGCAAGTATAATTGCAAATCAATTTAATGAAGCAAATAATGAGCTACATATTTCTGCAATGATTGAGCTTGGTTTACTCTTATTGGTAATGAGTGCAATAATAAACTTTTTGGGTAAATATATAATCAAAAAATTGAGCGTGGAGGGATAACCAAATGAAAGATTTTTCGATAAAATGGAGAATTATAAAGAATAATATTTTTAAAATTTCGATTATAGGAATTTCTTTAATTTCGATTATTCCATTATTCCTTATACTTTTTTTTATTTTTCAAAAAGGAATCGCATCAATTAACCTAAACTTTTTTATAGCAGGGACAAAACCTACTGGTGAAATAGGCGGAGGCATTGCCAATGCTTTAATAGGAACAGTGATTTTAGTTTTAATCGCCTTTGCAATTGCAGTTCCTTTTGGTGTTATTACTGGTATTTATCTATCTGACAACAAAAAATCAAAACTTGCATCATGGGTTAGATGGGCGGTTGAGTTAATTCAGGGAGTTCCTTCTATTGTACTTGGGCTTATTGGTTATGCGTGGCTTGTGTTACCTTTATCAAAATTGACTGGAGGTAAAATTAGTTTTAGTGCTTTGGCAGGTGGGCTTACACTTTCTATTATGATGCTTCCCTCGATAATTAAATCAACAGAGGAGACTCTAAAACTAATACCACATAGCCTAAAAGAATCGGCTTTAGCTCTCGGTGTCCCTTATTATAAAACGATGCTATTTGTTATATTGCCTGCTGGGCTTAGTGGAATAATAACTGGTATTTTACTTGGAGTTGCAAGGATTGCAGGAGAAACTGCCCCACTTTTATTTACAGCTTTTGGAAATTATTATATGAATGTGAATATTTTGAAGCCAATAGATAGTATGCCTTTGCTTATATTTAATTATGCTACAAGTCCTTACGAGGATTTGCATAATATCGCGTGGGGGGCTTCTTTTGTGCTAGTGTCGTTTGTTTTATTATTAAATATTTTTGCAAGATTGGTGGTAAAAAGATGGAAGGTACAATTTTAACAACAAAAGACCTTTTTGTTTATTACGATACAAAATGTGCTGTCAATAATGTTAATATCGAATTTCAAAAAAACAAAATTACAGCAATTATGGGTCCTTCTGGCTGTGGAAAAACAACTTTACTCAGATGTTTAAATAGAATACATGAGTTAAATCCTTCGGCAAAAGTAGAAGGAAAAATTCTTTTACACGGTGAGGATTTATTAGCAATTGACCCAATATTAGTTAGGAGAAAAGTTGGAATGGTTTTTCAAAGACCTAACCCTTTTCCTACAATGAGTATTTATGATAATGTAATTTCTGGTTATAAATTAAATGGAATCAGGCTAAAAAAATCAGAATTTGATGAAATAGTAGAAGATTCTCTAAAAAAAGCGGCTTTATGGAAAGAAGTTCAGCACGACTTGCACAAAAGGGGAACTTTTTTATCTGGTGGGCAACAACAAAGGCTTTGTATAGCTAGGGCTTTGGCTATGAAACCAGATGTATTGCTTTTAGACGAACCAACTTCGGCTTTAGACCCGATTTCAACTTCTCACATTGAAGAATTATTAGTTGAACTAAAAAAAACTGTAACTATAATCATAGTAACACATAATCTCGCACAAGCAGGACGAATCTCTGATTATACTTCTTTTATGTATCTTGGAGAATTAGTTGAGTTTGGAGCAACTGATAAAGTTTTTACAAACCCACAAAACGAACAAACTGAAAGATTTTTAACGGGTAAATTTGGATAACATAACACAGATTTACACGGATTATCACTGATTGACACAGATTAAATTTTTTTCAGCATGTGTAATCTGTGTTAATCTGCCTCAATTTGTGTAAATCTGTGTTATAATCAGTGCTAATCCGTGTTATAAGGAGAATTACAAAATGTTAAGACAAAAAATTGTTGAATTAAAAGAATCATTGATTTCTCAAGCAAATACTGTTGAAAAAATGATAGAAAAAAGCATAAAAGGTCTTATTGACAAAAATGGCGATTTATTAAAAGAGGTACTCGAAGTTGATGAAAAATTAGTCAATACCCTTGAGTTAAAAATAGATGAAACTTGTACAAACCTTATTGCTTTGTATCATCCAGAGGCAAAAGATTTACGAACTGTGCTTATGATTTCAAAAATGACTTCTGATTTAGAACGAATTGGCGATTGTGCTGTAAATATTTCAGAAAGTGCCTTATATTTAATTGATAAACCTCAAGTAAAACCATATATCGACTTACCAAGAATGGCAGACGAGGCTATCAAAATGGTAAAAGATAGTATAACCTCTTTTATAAATGAAAATGTAGAATTAGCTAAAAACGTTTGTGAAAGAGACAACATTGTTGATGATCTAAGAGACCAAATTTTAAGAGAATTAATTACTTATATGTTTTCTGACCCTTCAACAATAGAAAGGTCTTTACAACTTCTTAGAATTGCAAATAATTTAGAAAAAGTAGGCGATATTTCAACAAATATTTCCGAAGAAACAATCTATATGGCAAAAGGAAAAGTTATTAAACACTATCAAGAACAAGTTTGATTGATAAAAAATTCATCAAAACCTACTTAATGCAACTTTAACCAATTTATTTAGCCCCCTTTTTACTTATCAAAGGGGGCAAATAAAAATCAAACTAACATTCATTAATAATCCGAATATTGAATTAAAATTTTTAGAGATTTTAGCCACTGAATTCCACGTAATTCTTATAGATTGATTAAAAATTCTCTCTTAATTCTGTGTCTTTCTGTGAAATTAAAATTTGGATTAGTAGAAATTTGAAGAAAGCTTTCCCTTTCAAATTAAAACTCTTGTATAAAGATTGAATTCAGAATATAAAATTTAAAATTTGTTATAATTTTAAAAATAAATAAATTTTTCTTGACTAAATAATACTTTTTTTATTATCATATCAATTATTAATGAATTTTAATGATACATATTAATTTTTTTAACACGGATGACACGAACAGACTGTGTAAATAGTCAATACTTTGCAAAAATTTTTTGGTTCTGACCCCAAAAATGCCTATTTACATTGTTTGTTTGTAACCTTCGTGGTTTTAACTAATCTTAGTTATCGTTAAAGCCAGTTAATAGTTGGTATATGATTACAAATAATAAAAAAGTAAGGACTCAAATAAATGCATATAATCTTCCAAAAATTCTAATTATTTATATTTATATTTAAATTTATTCTGTCTAAAATTTAGAAAATTAACTTTTCTATCATTTTGTATTTTATACAATTTATTGAGTTGTTTAATAATTACTATTTTTAAAATAGTAGTGCTAATAATTTAAAATTATATATTGAGGAGAAAAAATGAAAAAAACAAAATCTTTGTGGTATGGACTTGATGAAAATACTACTTTACCTGTAATTGAAAAAATATTTAATCTGAACTATTCTACAATTTTTATGCCTGTGAGCTTAATACCAATAATTGATAAAATAGTTCTACCCAAAAGGATGAATCTTGCATTTTTAATTTCTTCTCCAGATGAAATATCATCTTGTATTTCTAACGAAAAATACGCGGACAAAATAGAATCTATTTTTACAAGAGATTTAAATTTACTTAATAAAATAAGAGAAACAGGCAAAGTAAAAGCTGGACTTTTCATGGATGTAAAAGATAGAAAAACATTGGATGATGCAGTAAAATTTGCAGAAATAGTTGATGTTTTATTGATAGAATTTACTGATCCTACCAATATTCCTTTAGAGTTAGTTTTGGCTACAACACAAAACTCGCCTGTTAATGTTTTTAAAAAGGTTAAAACAGCAGATGATGGATTTAACAGTTTTATGACAATGGAAAAAGGAAGTGATGGTATAATGCTTATGACAAATGATTTAAACGAAATTATAACTTTGGATAAATCATATACTTCTTTTGTTTCAATAGAACATCTTAATTTAGTAGAAGGAATAGTAACAAGAATTGCTCATGCTGGAATGGGAGATAGAGTTTGTATTGATACAACTTCAGAATTATTCCAAGATGAAGGAATGCTTCTTGGTTCTACTTCGTCAGGTAGTATTTTGACATGCTCTGAAACACATTATCTACCTTATATGAATCTAAGACCTTTTAGGGTAAATGCTGGTGGTTTACATCTTTATGTTTGGGGACCAAATAATAGAGCTTATTATTTATCTGATTTAAAATCTGGTGACTGCGTTTTTGTTGTTAATAGTAAAGGACAAGCAAGAGTCGTTACAATAGGTAGAATTAAAATAGAAAGAAGACCTTTATTATTGATTGAATGTGAATACGAAGGCGTAAAAATCAATACTTTTATACAAGATGACTGGCATGTGAGACTTATGGGAGCTAAAGGCGAAATAAGACCATCAAGTGAAATTAAAATCGGTGATAAATTATTGTGCTATTTAGATAAAAGCGGAAGGCATGTAGGCATTAAAATAAATGAATCTATAAAAGAGGTATGATATGAAAGATCAGAAAGAGATAGTTCATAAAATATACATGGATTTAATTGTTAATAGAGATTCAAAAACTAAAGCAGATTATGAAGAATATCTAAAAAATAAAGATGAAAAGCTAAAAAAATATGGCTTAAATGAAAAAAATACTGAAGTAATGAAAGAAATTTTAAAAATGTATTAAAGGAATCTTATGTTTGATTATAATGATTTATCTGAAGATATTATAAAGTTTGAAAATGAGTTGGATATAATATTTAATGAAGAAAATATAGAAAAAGCAAATAATTTCATTGCTAAACTAAATGAAACTCTCAAAAAATCACCCAATTATTATTTATATTTTCTTCTTTCTTACACTCAATGTTTTTTATATCATTTTACACTGGATAAAGAATTATTAAAATCTTCTGAAAAAATTATAGAAGCATCAATTAAACTTAATAATAAATTTGGGCTTTCTTATATTCAATATGCAAACATTTTAGGACTACAAATTAGTAGTGGCTCAAATATTTTTATTCCTATCGTTGGTATGAAATTAGATTCACTTATTAATAAAGGAATTAGATTTATTCCTAACCATTTTTTTCCATACTTACAAAGAGGAATATCAACTTTATTTAAGCCAGAAATGTTTAATGGTGGTGCTACAAATGCTATTATTGACTTTGAAAAATCTTTATCCTATAAAAACAATAATCCCGAAGCCTACGCATGGTTAGGGATTTGTTTTAGTAAACAAGGAAAAAAAGAGTTGGCTATTGATTATCTTAAAAAAGCTATTTCTTTAAAAAACTCATTTAAATTTGCCCAAGAAGAATTAGCTAAGATAACAACCTAATAGAAAGGAAGCAGTATGGAATACATAAATTTATTAAAAAAATATGATACTATAGAGAAGTATTTTTCAAAAGATATAGAAGAGCCTTTTGAATTATGGAATGCTTCAAGAATGAGAAATTACCATGAAGAATCAATTAAAGAAATACTTACACATGCTTATAGAAACAATGAATTTTATAAAGATAAATTTGATAAACACGGTGTAAAAATAGAAGATTTTCAAAAATTAGAAGATTTATCAAAATTTCCATTTACATATAAAGAAGAGTTAAGAGGTAAACCATGGGTATTATTATCAGTACCAAAAAGTGAATTAACTCAAGTTCATGTTTCTACTGGAACTACAAGTAAAAAATTAGGTGATCATATTTATACTTTATATAGTTGGGATGATATATACTTAAACGAACTTGCTATCGAAATGCCTTTGATGGTTCATTCTCTAAAAGAAGATATAGTTGTCAATAGCTTGCCTTATGAAATGAGCTCTGCTGGTATGGCATTCCATAGATCTTTTCAGCATGGTTCTGGAGCTGCTGTGGTTAATGTTGGTAAAGGAGGATTTTATTCTGACCCTAAAAAAACATTGATTATTTTAAAAGATATTGAAGCTACTGTTTTTCTTACAACTCCTCCTTATGCTTTGTATCTATCCGAGTTGGCAGAAGAAATGGGTATTGACATAAAAAAAGATTTGAAATTAAAATATATATGGCTTACTGGTGAAGGTTGTTCTTTTGAGTTTAGAAAAAGACTCGAAAAAATATGGGGTTGCAAATGCTATATGTATTATGGTTCTTTAGAATGTGGACCTCTTGGTGTAGAATGTTATTATCAAAATGGTTATCATATTCCAGAAGGGCATGTTTTTATTGAAATAATTGATCCTAAAACAGGTAAAGTATTGCCTCCAGGTATGATTGGTGAAGTGTGCGTTACTGTTTTATATAGAAAAGCATCACCACTTATTAGATTTAGAGTAGAAGATTTGGGATATATAGATAAAGAAACATGCGATTGCTGTATGGAAAGACCAAAAATCTTTTTGAGAGGCAGAGAAAAAGATCAGATAAAAGTAGGCGAAAAGTTTTATTCTCCTTATTATTTGGAAGAAATGCTTTATAAAATCCCAGAAGTTGGCAATAATTATCAATTTGTTGTTTCTAATGAAGGATTAACAATTAGAGTAGAATTAGCAAGAGGCGTAGAAAATCCAGAAAAAGTTGCAAAAAAAATAAAAACTTCTATGTCTTATTATGTTGGTGATATTTATAAAGTAATTATTGAAGATAAAATTGAAAGAACTCTTGGTAAAACAGAAAGAGTAAAATATATCTAATTTTTAAAATAAAGGTGATTTATATGATAATTGATGCTCATTCTCATGTTTCTGATAGTACTTATGGCAATGTCGAATTACTCATAAAAGAATTAGACAAAGCTAATGTTGATAAATGTATAGTTGTACCGGGTGGTATGATGGATGTTAGAAAAATGACTTTGTATGTAACTGGTGATTTAGAACCGAATGAAACTATACCAAATAATGTTGTTTATAATGCGTTAAAAAAATATCCAGATAGATTGAAAGGATATGTTTGCGTAAATCCTTTGGATGAAGATAATGCGCTTAAAATATTTCTAGAAGGTGTTGATAATGGATGTGTTGGAGTAAAACTTTCTCCAATGACTCATAAATTTTCTTTTGCTGATGAAGTTTTAGATGAAATCGCTAAAGAATGTGCCAAAAGAAATATGCCTATTTATTCTCACTCTCTTTTTAATCCGGGTGCAAGTACAGAAAAATATGGTCAATTAGCAAAAAGACATCCTGATACAAATTTTATTTTAGGTCATATGGGATTTGGACCTGCTGATGTTAAAGCAATGGATTTGGCTACCGAACTTCCAAATTTTTATCTTGAGACATCAAGTGGTTGTCTTTTGACTATATCTGAAGCAATATCAAAAGCAGGTGCAGAAAAAATAATATTTGGTTCAGAATTCCCTATGAATACTCCTAAGACAGAACTTGTAAAAATTATGGAGTTAAATACAGATAAAAAAGATTTAATATTATATAAAAACATTCAAAATTTAGTTCCATCGTTAAAAAAATAGTAAAAAAGAGCAGTAATATGAAAAATAAAATCAATATTGGTATAATCCAAATGGAAATCAGAAGTGATTCTTCAGATCAAAACCTAAAGATAGAAAATTTCGAAAAATCTTTAAAAATAATAGAAGAAACAGATGGTATTGAATTGTTTGTTTTTCCAGATGATTTTTATGGTGGCTATGGCTATGGGATGCTAAATTCTCCAGATTTTGCAGTAATGGGTTATATTGACGAATTAAAAGAAATTGCTATAAAAAAACAAGTTTATATTGCAGGCTCTTCCTTATTTTTAGTTCCAAATAATACAGACTTTAAGTCGTATTCAAAAGGTTTTTTGATTTCTAAAGATGGAGAACTCATTGCAGAGCAAGATAGAAATTATTTGTTAAATAGAGAAAAAATTTGGATTCTACCCGGTAATGAAATAAAGGTTTTTGATACCGAATTAGGTAAAATTGCCTTTGTTTTAGGCTTTGATACTTTATTTTCAAATGTTTGGCAGAGTTTGTTAAATAATCAGGTTGAAATAGTAATAAATCCTTTACTATATATTCCAATCCACGAAGGCGTCAAAGAAAACGACCTCCCGATAGATTTTATTAATCTAAAAGAGGTGTACAAGTCATCTCAGATATATCATGCTTATTTTAATAGTTGTTATATTTTATCTGCAAGTGGTATTGGTAACTATGCCCATGCCAAACAATATAGATGTGCAGGCGGAAGTCGTGTTGTATTTCCAACTGGTAAATATGTAGAACTTTCTAATGACAATGAAGATATATTAAAGCTTACTATTTCAAATGAAGATTTAGAAAACAAAAAAGAATTAATTAATTTTTATGAAAAATTGAATATGCAAATGGGGTGATAAATTGCATTCTAAATGTTTTATTAAAATGTGTAATCAATATATAGAAAAAAAATCACTTTTTATACAAAAATTTGATACAATAGAAGATATTGTTAAGTTACCTTATGTTTTAACAAAAGATGATTTAAGAAACCTTTATCCTTTCAAATATAATTTTGTTGAAAAAAGCGAAATATACGAATATCACGAATCTTTTGGTACAACAGGAAAACCATCTGCAGGACCTTTGACAAAAAAAGATTTTAACAATTATATAGAAGAAATTCTACTTAGTCCTGTTAATTTTAATAAACAAGATGTTGTGCTTATTAGATACCCTTATGCAATTTCTGTACCAGCACATATTTTTCATAGAGCGGCTCATAGAAGGAATGCGATGGTAATCCCTTGCAGTAGTAGAACTTTAGTATCTCCTTATCCGCGAGTAATTTCTTTACTAAAAGAACTCGAAGTTTCTGTATTTTGTTGTATGCCTTCAGAGGCAATAAATCTGGCTACGTTTGCACAGTTTATGGGGTATGGTATAAAAAGTGATTTCAAAAATTTGAGAGCGATATGCACAGCAGGTGAATTATTGACTCCTTCAATGAAAAAATATATAGAAGATTTATGGAATGTTGAAGTTTATAATTTTTATGGCTCAACAGAGGCTGGAAATATTGCATATAGTTGCAAAAATGGCAATTTACATATTGCAGATAATTTTTTTAATATTGATATAGTTAATATAGAAGAAAATAAAAAAAACAAATTTAATCAATTAGGAAATATAATATTAACATCAAAAAATAAAGAAGCATTACCATTGTTGAAATATCATACAGAAGACATAGGTTATATTGAGAAACAATGTGATTGTGGGAAAAAAGGTCATATTCTATATCATTACGGTAGAATGAGCGATTTTTATTTTATAAATGAGAAAAAAATTTATTTTAGAAATATAAAAGATTGTATGTTTGATATTATTAATAAACATAATTTATCTCCTTTTTGGAGAGCATTTAAAGAGAATAATAGAATAAGAATTGAGATTGAATCTGATGTATCACTTGGTTTTTTAGATTTAGAGATTATCGATAGAATCAGTTGTGATATTATTGTTAATAATGTGCCAAAAAATTCTATATTTGATATTGATAAAATGTCAGAAATCGTGCCAGTAAAAAAACCAGAGTATTTTTATCAATAAATTTATATCTTTTTTATTAAAAAAAATATAGGAGAAGTAATTGAATAATATATTTAAAAAAAATTCTAAAGAAATAACATTGTTTTTTTTATTTACAATTTTTATTTTAATACTTTATATTCCTTTTGTTTTAAATGGTGGTTTTTATATTTTTGACTGGCTTTTGGCAAAAACAAAATTTGATTATAATGATTTTGGAAAAATTCTTTTTTCGTGGTTTCCTTTTCAAACAATTAGACCATTTTCTGCTTTATTATATACAATCCCAGCTTATTTTTTTGGCAATAATCCAACATTTTACATTATTGTAAATATATTATTTTTAGAACTCTCGTTAATAATAATCTCTCTTCTGTTAAAAAAATATGTGAGTTTTAAAAATGTTATGATATTTATGATTTTGGGGTCTGTCCCTTTTATATCTTCTAGCAATGTTTTTATGGCTGCGACTATGCTTTGCACAACTTTTACTTTTTTTCTTTGGGCTTTATCACTTTTTTTTGTGAATTTATATGTTACAAATAAAAAAGTAATTTATATTATACTTTCTGTCTCATTGATATTTATTGCTTTATTGATATACGAAATTATCACACCATTATTAATATTTAATATTTTATATCCTATTTTGTATTATAAAAACAACAGAGAGTTAAAATTTAAGGATATTGTTTTAAAAATTTTATTTTATTTTATTATAATTTTTTCTACTGTTTTAATAGTTGCAATCTATCAAAAATTTATTGTGCCTATGATTGGTGGGGTAACTTCATCTAGAATAAGTTTGGGTTTTTCTTTAATGCCTATTCTAATTAAGATTAGCGATTGGTTTTATATAATAACAGTAAAAATGTTTGCACTTGGAATAAAATCATTTTATTTTTTTAGTACAAAAAATATTATTGAGTTTGCTATTATTCTATTTTTAATGATCTGTTTTTTTATAACTTATATTAGATATAAAAAACAACAAAAAGATAAAAAGAATATACTTTATTTAATAGTAATTTCTTCGATTGCTCTTATATTAAATTTATTTATATTTATACTTTCTTCATACAAACCTGATATTACAGGATACAATAACAGGACATTATTTATTACATGGATTTCTATCGTATTTCTGATGATTTTATTGCTTGAATTAACTGAAAGTAAAATTTTAACTTCAATATTTTTACTTTTTGCTGTATTAGCATCATCGAGTATGATAATATCAAGAGATAAATATATAGAATCTAATAAACTACAAAAAGTTATAATTACAGATTGTTTAACAAAAATAAATAATTTGACAAATGAAAGTAATATTACTGTTCTTGGTAATGTACCTAAATATCTTTATAAAAACTATAATGATGAATCTGTGTTTAGTGTTTTTTGGGATTTTGGTTCTGCTCTAAAAATTAAAAGTAAAGGAAAAATAATTGATGGCAATACAGTTACAATATCTAAAAAAATTTACAAGACAGATTTATTTTTGACAGTAGATGAATATTGGCGATATGATATACAGTGGGGGAGGCTATGTTATTATGAATACAATAATAATGATGGGTCATCATATATAAAAATTGTAAATAACAAAGAAGATTTGAGCGATGTTATTTTGAGAGTAAAATCGATAAATTTGAGTAATGATAATAATGTTATTCAAAAATAGTAAAAAAAATTGAAAAATAATGGTTTAGATGTTACAATATACTAAAACAATAATATTTAAAATCTTATTTCTGAAAAGAGGATTAATTGATGGTAAAAAGAGTAATTATAATTATTAATTTATTTATGGCAATTTTGTTATTTGGGGCTGATTTGAGTTCTGATGATTTATCGGGAGGCAAAGATTCTACTGGAGATGAAATAATACTTCCTGTAAATAAAAAAAAGAAACTAAAATTTGAGTTTGTAAAAAATTCAAAATATTTTACATGGGAATATGTTGTAAAATATAATCCATTCCAAACTTATAAAGATGGAAATGATTTTTTTATGACTTTTTTTGATAGGTATTTTGGTAGTGCTTTTTCTGTTCATGATTTAGCATTTTTTTCAAGGTATGATACTTCAATGACTTTTTATATAACATTTCCTTATCTTTTTTTTGAAGTTTACAACAAAACCTTTTGGAATGGTAAGATACATTTATACGGGTCTTTTGATGGTCTTTTTGGTTTTGCAGGTAATCCAGTAGCCGACTTAGACAATAATAAATCGACAAATGAGATTTATCTTGGGCATATTTTTAACCTAAGGACTCATTTTAAGATAAATCCAATTGATAACTTATATCTTACAGCAGGTTATTTTGCAAATCTTCAAGTTTATCATGAAGGCATAGATAAAGTCGATAAAAATTTTGTTATTCAACCTACAAGATATACTAGTAATTTTTTTCTTGCAATTTCTTATGACAAACTTAATAAATACGAGGGTATTCTCGTAAAATTAGAGACTACTTTTGCTTTAACAGACAAAGAATATTATTGGGGATATAATAATAAAGAAAAAGTAAATCAATTTCAATTCTTTTTGTTTCAAAATGATGTTTTTAGAATCCCAGTAAAAACTTTAAATAATACTTATTTTGAATTTAATATTGAAGGGTATTATTCTTATCTTGGTGGTTATACTTATGGAACTACAAAATTAAATTTAGACTATTACAATCCTTACAAAAGATGGATGAATGGATATAGAGATAGAGATATTAATTTTAACAAAGGTGTAAAAGGAAGATTTTTATCTGATATAAATTTCTTTCATAAAGAATATCTTGCAAAAGAAGAAAAAAATCAAAAATTATTATCAACAGGTTTTGATATGGCAACATATTTTTCTTATGATGTTATGTTTTTTAATACAAATTCAAATTCAGCCGAATTTTATTATGATAACAATATAATCAATGGATTTAGTTTAGGATATAAATTTATTATAACTCCAGTTTATAAAAATTTACAACATGAGTTTATTATTGATCTTAATGTTAGTTATGGATTTGATGCCTTTGGTTATGAACATAGATTTGACAGATTATTAATTGGTATAGCTTTTCTTTGGAAAACTATTTTGTAGGAGGAGAATTAAATGAAAATTGTTTTTGAAGATGTATATAAAAGATATAAAATTGGAAAAGTAGATGTAAATGCTTTAAATGGAATTAGTTTAACTATTAATAAAGGAGAATTTGTATGTATAGCAGGACCTTCTGGCTCTGGTAAAACAACATTACTAAATCTAATAGGTTGTCTTGATTCTTCTACTACTGGTAACATTTATTTTGATGATTATAATATCACAAATGCAAAAGAAAAAGTACTCGAAAAAATAAGAAAAGAAAAAATTGGATTTATTTTTCAATCATTCAATCTAATTGAGACATTGAATGTTTTTGAAAATATAGAATATCCTTCTATTGGAAAAAAAGTAAATAAAAAAGAACTTTATGAAAGAATAGAAAATTTTTTGAAAGAAATAGAAATAACTGAGTTGAAAAAAAGATTTCCTAATGAATTATCTGGCGGACAAAAACAAAGAGTTGCAATTGCAAGAGCTTTTGTTAATCAACCGCAAATTATCCTTGCTGATGAGCCAACTGCAAATCTTGATTCTGCTACTGCTAATAAAGTAATTTCTTTGATGAAACGGATAAATAAAGAACAAAATACATCTTTAATTTTTTCAACTCATGATTATGAAATTATGAATATGGCAGATAGAATAATAAGAATACATGATGGAAAAGTTAAAGGAGAGGAGATTAAAAATGGGTAAATTGCTTAGCATAATATTGAAAAATGCTTTTAGAAATTTGTTAAGAAATAAAAGAAGAACTTTATTAACTGGTATGGCTATAATAATAAGTACGGTTGCTATGCTTTTAATAATGGATTACAATAAAACTAGTATGTATTTTTTTAGAGAAGGACAAATTCAGAGTAGATGGGGACATATTCAAGTAAAGAAAAAAGGGTATTATGGGTCTGAAACAACATCTTTAAAATACATGCTTTCAAAAGAAGAAGTCGCAAAAGTTAAAAAAGTTATAAAAGAGAGCAATTTCAAAAAAAATATGAAACATTTTCTTGTTAGAATAAATTTTTCTGGGCTATTATTAAAAGAAGGGGATTCTGAGGCATCAATTGTTGTAGGAAGTGCTATTGACCCACAAAAAGAAACCCTTGCAAATCCGGGATTAAAATACGGCAATATATATGATGGAAACTTTTTGTCTGGGCAAGAACCCGGCGAACTTGTTATTGGTACAGGTCTTGCAAAAAGGTTGAATTTAAAAGTGTCTGATGTTGTGTATCTATATTCTGTTGGAGGTACAGGACTTCCAGATATAATGGAAGGTAAAATTTCTGGTATTATTAGCTTTGGTACAAAATCAGTTGACGATATAATTATCTATGCTGATGTAGAAGATATTCAAAAATTATTTGGTACAGAAAATATTCATGATATTGTTATTTTTTTGGATGATACTAATAATGTTAATGATGTATTAAAGTATATGAAAAGTAAATTAGACCCAAATACTTATGAAATTTTTGCATGGAGCGATCTTGCAACAGATTATAAGCAAGTAGTAAGTTATATTTTTCAGAATTTCTTTTTTACTATTTTTATAATAGTTGTGGTTTTAATATTCTTATCAACAAATACAATTTTAATGTCAGTTATGGAAAGAATGAGCGAATTTGGTACTCTACGGGCGATCGGTAGAAATAGAATTGAAATTTCTTTGATGATTATATTTGAGGCTATTATTTTAGGAATAGTATGCTCGATTACAGGGCTTGGAATAGGTGCTTTTCTTGCAAAATTTTTGACTTCTCTTAGTATTCCATTACCACCGCCTCCGGGAGGTTCTATTTCCTATCCTCTATCGATTTTTACAAATCCTGAAAGTTTGTTATTGATATTTTTAATCCAGATGGCAACAATATTAATCGCAACAATTTATCCAGTGCTAAAGATAAGTAGAGTTAAGATAATCGATGCCATAAGATACTATTAATTTAAGGAGATTTTGATGAAAAAAATTATCTATATATTTTTAATTACAATATTGTTTTCAAGTTTTATTTTTTGTGATGAGGCAAGTCAACTAAAAGAAATTACAGCTGCGGTAGACGAACTTCATGAGTTTACAAATTATTTAATTGATTTTGAAATTACTATTATGAAAGGTGACGAACCTACTGATAAAATGTCTGGGCTTTGTCTTTTTAAGAGTTTCAATGAGAATATTTTGGTGATAAAATCTCCGGAAAAAGAAAAAGGTAAAGCAGTTTTACAAAAAGATGCTTTGTACTACATTTACTTTCCGTCAATTAAAAAAACACAGCCAGTAAATGCTTCCTCTAAACTTTTTGGAGACGTAAACTCATCCGATGTATTAAAACCGCCTTTTAAAGAAAACTATACTTCAGAATATGTAGGTGAAAAAGATAATATTGTTACTGTTCAATTTAATGCAACTACTGAGAAAGTTCCATATAAAAAACAAATTGTATATTTTAATAATAAAACAAAAGAAATAACTTATATAGAATATTATTCAAAAAGTGACAAATTATTAAAAACTGCATATTATCAAAAATATGAACAGTTTAGTGATGGAAAAAAACATCTTGTAGAAATAAAAATTGTTTCTGTTTTAGGACAAAGCACTTTCCTAAAATTCTTAAAACATAAAAAGATGAATTTTTCTAATAATTATTTTACTCCATCAGGCTTAAATATAGCAGCAGAAAGTTTTTAATTATGAAAAAGAAATTAAGTATAATATTTTTTATATTACTAATAAGTTCTCTTTCTTATTCAACTGTAACGTTAAATTGGGATATTAAGTTAGCTGATAAAATAAGATTTTTTAATGTAAATTCTTATAGTTTATTAAATAAAGATAATATGCTTGATTTAAAATATTTTAAAAATAACCCAAGGATTAATACAAGTTTTTCTGTAAAACTTCAACCTTATTTTTTATATCGTCTTTCTTTATATGCTCAATTTGAAGATATAAGCAATAAAAATATGGCTGGCATTAAGGAAATGTATATAAAATTTAACTACCTTCCTGCTGGCATTGAGTTTACATCTGGACGTTTTTATGTAAATAATTCTACTGGAAATATTTTTAATCCACTAAATTATTACTCTCGGTTTTTTAAACCAGACTTTTTGTATGAAGAATATGATAAATCATTGCCTTTTACAAATGTAAACTTTAAATATTTTTTTACTTTTGATTATTATAGTCTTTCTTTTGAAACCAGTTGGATGCCGGGATTTAAGGATGAGGTTAATAATGATAAATTTTTTGATGATAAGTATTTCTTGTATTCTTTACAAAATTACACAAGAAGAAATTTAATTCAAAACAAGATTACTATTGATAATTTTGAAGGTTGGACTTTTAATTTACTGTTTAGTTTTATAGAAAAAAAAGCATATAATTTTACTGAGGGTTTTTATTTTTTATGGGGAATGGGTAATACTATTAAAATATACGATAATGTAAAATTTTATCAAGAATTTTCTATAAAAAATGGGCAAGAAAGATATAAAGTCGAAAAAATAGACAATCCTTATTTTCCAAAAAATGGAAAGTCGATAACTCTAAAAAAACTCGAAGATACTAAAGATAGAAGTTTTTTTATTGAATATATGGCTGGCATAGATATTTTATTGCCACAAGATGTAAGCCTCATAATTGAATATTTTTTTAATGAAAAAGGCTATGATATTGATGAAAGAAATGAAATATACGATGGTTTAAACAAAATGACGGATGAAAATGGTAATAATAAAAGCCTAATTCCTATGCAAGCCAGTTTATTGGATATAAAAAATGAAGGAACTAAATTATATAATTTTCAAAAACATTATCTTGGAATTCAAGTTTCTAAACTAAATATTTTAGAGAAAATCGATTTATTTAATCAATTAATTGTATCTCTAACAGAGCCTTCGTTTTCTTATAAATTTTCTTCTTATTTTAAGATAAATAATTTTATAAATATAAATTTTATGGTTAATACAGTACTAGGTTTTCCAAAAACAGAGTTTGGGTTAGAATTATACAATGTTACAGCAGAACTTGAATTTGTTTTCAATATTGGCATTGAAAAACAATTTAATTATGATAAATAAGTTTAAAATATTATATTTTATGGAGGAATTAATGAAAAAAACAACATTATCTATTTGTTTTATCTTTATCTTTTCATTTTTAGCGTTTTCTTTTACTTATAACACAGCAGATGAAATTAAAGAAGATTTGAAAAAGTATGGAAATGATCCTATTGTTTATACAAATGCTGGAATATTTTATTTTCTAAAAGCTACAGAACAACAAAAAGGTAGTAAACAAAAAGAATTTCTAAACGCAGCGATGGAGTACCTTGAGGATGCTTTGGATTCTGATGAAAATTACAATAAAGCAAAATCTTATCTTGGCTCTGTTTATGGAATGCTATGTGGAACAACCGATAATTTGCCAGATATTCTTAAATACAGCAATAAATCAATTGCATACCATGATGATGCTGTTGCTAATGATTCTTATAATATAGAATTTAGATTAAATAGGATAAGAACTTATATTTATTTTCCACCAGAACATTACAAAAAAATAAATAAAATTCTATCTGATGATCTAACTTTTGTGTTAAATTATCTCGAAAAAGATGTAAGTTTGAGAGACAATGATTATTATTATAAAACTACAAGAGCGGATATGTATTATCATTATGGGGTTGTACTTAAAAGAATGGGCGAGAAAGATAAAGCAAAGGTTAATTTTAACAAATCTAACGAATTAATCAATAAATATAGCCTAAAACCGTTTTATATCAATGAATTAAAAAAAGAATTATAAGATTTTGTTACTGTTGAAAAAATAACCTCAGATATTCGTTTTGAGGATGAAAATAGAAAATTATGCGAGGAGAAATTAAATGAAAAAAATGTTTTTTGTGTGTTTAGCTTTAATCTTTATTTTTGGTTGTGTGGAGACTAAAAAAATAGATTATTCTATCTATTATAACTCTCTTTCTAACGAGTACTTAATTGGTAAATATGACTCTGAAGAAAAAGTAAAAGCTATTGAAGATAATCAAAATGCCTCAACGCTTGATATGTTTGAAGCAGGTATTTTTTATTTGTATAGTTGTTATGGCAGTATAAAAGTTTTAAATTTTACACCAGATAAAGAAAAATCAATTGTTGAAAAATCAATTGCCTTATTTGATAAGGCTTACAAAAACGAACCTAAAAATGCTTATATTTTGGCTTTTAAGGGAGCAGCTTATTTGTATTACTGTAAATGGGGGACTGTACTCGAAAAAGTTGTAAATGGAAGAAAAGGTGAGCAATCTATAAATTATGCAATAAAAATTTTACCAAGTGACATACAATTAAGAAATATAAGAGCAAATAGTTTTGCTTATTTACCAATAGAATATTATCCAGAATCACCTAACACTGTTTTAAAAGACTCCGATTTTATTATAAATAATATTGAAAAAGATAAAGCTAAGTATAGCAGTATATTTGGTGAAAAACTTACTGATTATTATTATTATAATGCACTATTATTTAAAGCAATAGTAAATTATAAAATGGGAAATCCAAAAGAAGCAGCTGAATATTCTGCAAAAATTCCTAAAGATTCAGAACCGTATATTCAATTAAAAACTTTCTTAAAAACAATTGAAGAAGAGGAATAAAATGGAAACAAAAATCACTAAACTATTTAGGATAATATCCTCAATTGCAATATTGCCAGCGTTTTTGGTTCATTTTACTCTTTATTTTTTGCATACAAAATTTTGGCCAGATAAATTTGTTTATCTGGCTTGTGCTGGTATTGTTACAATATTATTGCTTTTACTATTGTCAAAAATATTTAACTATTTTCCAAATAACTATGGAATGTCTTTAAATATAAAAAATAAAGATTTTTTGTATATTTTGCTATTTTTTGGGGCTACCGTCATATTATGGTATTTATATAACTATCTTATAGGAATAGCTAATATAATCCCTTGGTATTACGATTATCCTTCAAAAAATATAATTTTTGAAAAATTAATAATTATTGCTATATTAATTGTACTTGCTTTTGTGGAAGAATTTTTATTTAGAGGATATTTGTTAAATATATATCTCGAAAAGTTAAATCCAGTAATTAGCGTTATAATAACATTATTGATAAGCTCAATTTATTATGCTATGCAATTTGGGTTTATTTTTGCTGGTTTTATGTTGTTATATGGCATTTTATTATCTGTTTTATATATTTTAAAGAAAAATATAATTTTAACGACTTTATTGCATATATTAGGCTATATTTTCATATTTATAGTTATATCTTAAAGAAAATAGGATTTTTATGTTAGAAAAAGTATTCAACTCAAAAATATTTAAAGAATTAAGTATAATAATTTCTTTGATTTTATTATTTGTAAATGTTTCGTTTTTCTCAAAAATTAAATCTTTTGACATTTTTACTCTATTTTTAATTATAATAGATTTATTTTTCATATTATTAATAACGATATTCTTTATTTTCTATATAAAAAATAATAAATATAAACTAATAATACCTAGAATCAAAGAAAATTGGTTAATTTGGATATTTATAGGGTTTTATATAATTTTGAAACTTTTATATATTGATTTCTTGCCAAGATGGGATGGAGGTACTTATTTTAGTATATTATTATCAACTATTGATAATTATAAACTATCTCTTGATAGTTTTTTAATGAATTTCAATTGGCTAGGACATCCATCAATGGGTTATGTCTCTTTTATATCAATTTCTCAATTTTTAGATAGAGGAAATGAAGTTTTATTAAATCTTACAAATACAATATTAACAATAATCGCTTTATTAATGTTTTATAAAATTATTCTATATTTTAATGGAAATAAAATAAAAGATGCTGTTTTTGGAACAATGTTTTTAGCTTTAAATCCACTTTTTTTTGCAGTTTCATTGACTTTAAGTCTTGATTTTCCTCTACTAATATTTTTTATTTTCATTACTTATTTCTTAATATATAATAAAAAAATCTATTATATATTTTTTTCACTCATTTTTATATTTATAAAAGAAACTGGAATATTAATATACTTATTATTTGTTTTTTCTGTTTTTATAATGGTTTTGAAATATACCATATTTAATAGAAATAAATTAGTAAATAATAACGAATTTTTATCTGGCTTATTTTCAACAAATCTAAAAACAAAAATAATTAATTTATTGTTAATATCTATTCCTGTTATTGCACTTTTTCTTTATCTTATATATATGAGAGGAAACTTATGGACTGGAAATGAAGATGCTACTGGTAAAACAACGATTAAGTGGGATAACAATGGTTTTAATTGCTTTGGTTTTAATGAAAAAATTATTAGCGATAGATTATTTGAAATATTTGCCTTAAATTTTAACTGGATAATTACCACTATTATAGCAATATCTTTACTTTTTTATTTATTTAACACTATTAAAGATAAAAAACTAAAAGAATTGTTGAATAATGAAAAAATATGGTTATTATTGGTATTTTTTGCCATTTTTATTGGTTTTATTTTATTTAACCTTTTATTTATCACTTATACGCATCCAAGATATATTATCTACTCATTATTCTTTTTAATCCTTCTTTTTTCTGTATCTGCCCTATATTTGATTAAAAATGATAAGATAAGGTATATTTTTTATTGTATATCATTATTTTTCTTTATTTTTCAACTATTTGAGACAGTTGACCCAATTTCTTCTTTATATTTTAAGACAGTAAATTTTGGTAATCATAAAATATTACGAGTAGCGAGTGATTCTAAAGTATATAATGCTCAGTATGCTGTAATCGATAGACTTTTTAATAAAGTTAATAAAGAAGTTAAAATAAATGAAAATACTACTATTATTACTGATGATACTTCAGATGATAAAGCTTGGGAATCTTATTTTAATTACGGAAAATATGCAATTTATGGTGATGATATGAGGCTTGATAAAGATACTTTTAGGAGAACTTATAAAACAGGCAATTCATTTAAGATAAATAAAGTTGTGAGTATTTATAAAATAAATAAGAAAAATATTCCACAGGCAGATTATTATCTTTATATTCCTTACTTAACTATATCAGAATCTATTGGTTTAAGTAAAATAAAAAAATATTATGATATAAATCTATATAAAACTGTAAAATATTTAGGATACGAAATGAAAATATATAATCTTAAAAGTAAAAAATAAACACTATATTTACACAAAAATAAAAATTATAAAAAAGAGGATATTTATGGCAAAATTAATTTCTATAATAATACCGATTTATAACGAAGAAGGAAATATTTATTTACTAAAAAAAAGATTATTTGATATTTTAGAAAAACTAAATGAAAATTTTGAACTTGTTTTTGTAAATGATGGAAGTAAAGATAAATCTTTTGAAATCCTTAAAGAATTATCAAAAGAAACAGAAAAAATAAAAATAATAAATTTATCAAGAAACTTTGGACATCAAATTGCTGTTAGTGCAGGCATTGAAAATTGTAATGGTGATTGTGCTGTAATTATAGATGCAGACCTTCAAGACCCACCCGAATTAATAATAGAACTTTATGAAAAGTGGAAAGAAGGATATGATGTAGTTTATGCTCAAAGAGAAAAAAGAAAAGGTGAAAATTTCTTCAAACTCGCAACAGCATCAATATTTTACAGAGTATTAAAACAATTTACCAATATCGATATTCCAGTAGATACAGGGGATTTTAGACTTATTGATAGAAAAGTTATAAATGCGTTAAACACCATGCCAGAAAGACAAAGATTTATAAGAGGGATGATTTCGTGGATTGGCTACAAACAAATCGGAGTTAAATTTGTTAGAGAAAAAAGGCATTCTGGAGAAACAAAATATCCATTAAAGAAAATGCTTAAATTTGCTCTTACTGGGATTACTTCTTTTTCATTTTTACCATTGCAGTTTGCTACATATCTTGGATTTATTGTAAGTGGGTTTTCTTTTATTATTGTTCTCTTTGTTTTATACCTTAAATTTTTTACAAATAAAACTATACAAGGTTGGTCATCTCTTGCCATCATTATCTTGTTTATGGGTGGAATACAACTCATTTGCACTGGTATTATTGGTGAATATCTGGGAAGAATCGGAGAAGAAGTAAAACATCGCCCACTTTATTTAATTGATGAAAAAGTTAATTTTAAAGATAAAGAGGAAAAAAATATTAAATCCTAGATTTAATGGTAGAATATACCATAATAAGTTGAGATAAGATGTCAATTAGAACAAGGGCTTAAGCTCTGACAAATTACTCGGTTTTAATTTTTATCAAAACTGGGGATAGTTGAGAGCTTAAACCCCTTGTTATTAAAAGTTAATAAAATAAATTATTTACTATTTAGATTCTGTCATATAAAGAATCCCACCACTTATGATATAAAGTTTACCATCAAGAGACGCCATTCCGCCAATTTCGCTCCAGCCACTACCAATATTTTTGTATTTACCATCTTTCCCTGTTTCGTATAAAATCCCACCGCTTATGATATAAAGTTTACCATCAAGAGACACCATTCCGCCAACATTACTCCAACCACTACCGATATTTTTGTATTTACCATCTTTCCCTGTTTCGTATAAAATCCCACCGCTTATGATATAAAGTTTACCATCAAGGGAAGCCATTCCGCCAATTTCGCTCCAACCACTACCGATATTTTTATACTTGCCATCTTTCCCTGTTTCGTATAAAATCCCACCGCTTATGATATAAAGTTTACCATCAAGGGAAGCCATTCCACCAACATTACTCCAACCACTACCGATATTTTTATACTTGCCATCTTTCCCTGTTTCATATAAAATCCCACCACTTATGATATAAAGTTTACCATCAAGGGAAGCCATTCCGCCAATTTCGCTCCAACCACTACCGATATTTTTGTATTTACCATCTTTCCCTGTTTCGTATAAAATCCCACCACTTATGATATAAAGTTTACCATCAAGGGAAGCCATTCCACCAACATTACTCCAACCACTGCCG
>MIAN01000082.1 GCA_001829125.1 Spirochaetes bacterium GWB1_27_13
ATACAAGAAGATATTTTTATTACTTTTAAATTTTCAGGAGGTAATCTATTTATTTTTTTTACCATAAGGTCTACTACATTATTGGTAATTTCGCTAGTAACTATTTTATCAATGTCCCATAACCATTTATTATCATACCAAATAAGGTTTTCAGAATATAAATTAGCTAAAAATTCTTTGACAAAAAATGGATTACCCATAGTTTTATTCATAATAACATTTGATATTTCATAAAGGTCTTCCTCTGATTGTTTAAACATATCTTTTAGCATTGAGATTATGTTTGAATTGCTAAATTGTTGGATTTCTAAATAAGTTATAGGTAGTTTTTTTTCATTAAGATTTTCAAGCATCGTAGTCAATGGATGATATTTATCCACTTCATTATCTCTATAAGAGAATATAATTAATAATGATTTTTGTTGTGGAATGGATAGTATCATTTCTAATAACTCAATACTTCCTTTATCAGCCCATTGCATATCGTCAAAAAAAATAACTAAAGGATGATCTTTGGTTGCAAAAATATCTATAAAGTTTTCCATAAGTATATTGAATCTATTTTGAGCTTCTTTTCCACCTAATTCTTGCAAATCTTGCTGTTTTCCAATTATTTTTTCAAATATTGGAGCTATATTTGTTATTATCTTACCAATATTACCAGAGACTTTTAATATTTTTTCTTTCCATTCTTTTTGTTTTTCTTTTTTTTCTGTTAGAATAAGATGACCTAAATTATCCAAAGCCTGAATTAATGCAAAATATGGGACATCTTTTTTAAAGAGATCAAATTTTCCTGATATAAAATATCCGTCTTGTTCTATAATTTGAGTTTTTACTTTATGAATTAAAAATGATTTACCAATTCCTGAAGGTCCTTTAACATTAACAATTGTTTTAATCCCTTCACGAGAATGTTCAAATGCTTCTAATAATTTTTCTATCTCTTTATTTCTTCCATAGAGAATTTTTGGTATTTGAAATTTTTCAGTTTTATCTTCCATTCCGATTTCAAAATTATGAATTTCATTATCAGTTTCATATCTTTTTAAACATTCTAATAAATCACAGATTATTCCATAACTACTTTGGTATCGATCTTCTGGATTTTTTTCTATAAGTTTCATTACAATATTTGAAATTGGTATTGGTATATTTTTATCAACGCTATGTGGTGGAATGGCTTCTTTTGTTATATGATTATGAATCAATTCTAAAGGATCAAGTGATTTAAATGGCAATATACCTGTTAGCATTTCGTAGAATGTTATCCCAAGAGAATAATAATCAGCTCTATAATCAGAAATTTTATTTAATTTACCAGTCTGTTCTGGTGCAATGTATTGAAAAGAACCTTCAATTATATCAAAATCACGAATTGAATTTGTATTTGCTGTGTTTTTGGCAAGACTAAAATCAATTAAAAAAATATTATTATTTTTATCGATAACAATATTGGATGGTTTAATATCCCTATGAATTACATTTTCTTGGTGAATTTTTCCTAATATTCCAACTATTTTTATACCAATATTTAAAAAATCTTTAATATTTATACGTTGAGTATTAATTATTTTTTTTAATGAATCTCCATCAGCATACTCCATTACTATTACTTTATGTTTTGGAGAGTTAAAATAATCATAAGCCTTGATAACACCGTTTATATTACTAAGACTTTTTGTAATCTCAAATTCATTAAATAACTGATTTATTTCATTATCAGAAGGAGATTTTTTATTAAGCATTTTTAATACAACGGATTGCTTATACTTTGTATCAATTGCATAATAGAGAATATTTTTTTTGCCTATATGTAAAGTTTCAATAATGTTATATTTCTCAAGATTAAACATTTAGAATACTCCTAATGCTCCTATAATACGAATTAACAGAAATTTCATAATATTAACACATATTATACATATTTTCATTTAAATTATATTTTATTTTTAGTATTTTTCAACAAAAAAATAACAAATATTATAAAAATTACATTTTTTATAATAATGAATATTTATCCTCAGTTATTACTAGGTTTTTTATTTTTATTAATTGTAGATAAATTTTTTAATAACTAAAGTGTAAAAAGTAAAGTTATGTTTTTTTTACTCTGTCCCTTTGGGACATAGCAAAAATATATTTTTGTAATATTTTGAATGTTTATGATATTAATAATATAAATTAATTAAAAATATTATTAAATTTATTAATAATAATATAAAATCAAATTAAAATACTAATTTTAAGATATTAATTCTCTTTTTGATTATATTTAATAAATATTTAGTTGTATTTTATTTATTTAAATATGATATATCTTTTTAAGTCTGTCCCTGAGGGACAGACTTAAAATTATTTTTGTAATATTTTTGATTTTTGAATTATTTATAGTATAAGTTAATTAAAAATACAATTCAATTTATTAACAATAAGATAAAATCAAATTAAAATACTAATTTTCATACAAAATATTTATCTCAAGAAATGAAATAAAAATTATGAATATGGTAGAAATATAATTTTAATTTACTAAACAACTAATAATTAAACGCCAATTCCAACAAATTTTGTGGTGGTTTTTTGATTAAATCAAATATTCCTTTAATTATTAAGGATATTCCACAATATTCATATTCAGAAGCCTTTTTTGCAAGTTTTTCTTCAATTGGTTTTTGTGATATTGATTTAAAAGATGTTTCAATTTCTTCGACTGTTTCTATGATTCGACTCTTAAATCTATCATACCAAACATGCCCATTTATGTGATGTTTATGGTTGTAACGCATCGCAAAAACGCTCAGTATCCACTGCATTATCTTAGATAAGCTTTCTTTTAGTGGTTTTAGGATAAATTCGATATGATTTCTAACTATACAAAAGTTAGTTAATTCAAATTTATACTTAATGTTAGCCTCGTTTATTACTTGTAAAAACATATCTTTAATATCATGCTCATCAAAGATATTGTCAAATTTGTTAATCGTTGCTGTAACGTGGTATATAGCACCTGGTTTTAATTTTCTTGGTTGTCTCATAAAAATTTCCTTTATTAATTAGTCTTTATATAATTAAATGAATTTTTTTTGAAGATTTGTTACAAGTTTTGGGAGAAATGTTGATATTTTTTCAGAAAAAATGGTGGACACAAATAATTGGTCTGTCCCTGCTCAGTCCCTTTGGGACAGACCAAAAACTTATTTTTTTATCCACGATAGTTATAATTAACACCAATTTTATAAAAATTGAATAGTAGATGAAATTCTTTCATCGATTTTGAAACACCTAAGTTATAAATTACATTTTTAATTAAGCTTTAATTGATTTTTTTTCTATTATTTGCTATAAAATAGATCAAAAATGATTACATGGATTGATAAATTCGATACAATCTGTTAATAATTATTAAATATTAAGGATTAAACTATGGAACAGTTAGAAAACATTCTTAGCATGATGAAAAAAGCAAGTACTATTCTTGCAAATACTTCGACAGATTTAAGAAATTCTGCTTTATTAAGGATAGCAAATAATTTGCAAAGAAAATCAACTGATATTTTTGAAGCAAATAACCTTGACTTAATGATTGCAGAAAAGGAAAACTTAGCTTCTCCTTTACTAAAGAGATTAAAACTTGATACTGATAAATTAAATACTGTTATAGATGGAATCAATAGTTTAATCAAATTACCCGACCCTATAAATACTGTTTTAGCAAAAACTTTATTAGATGATAATCTTATTCTTACAAAAATTACTGTACCAATTGGAGTAATTGGTGTTATTTTTGAGTCAAGACCAGATGCTTTAATCCAAATTGCAACTTTATGTCTAAAATCTGGTAATTGTGCAATATTAAAGGGTGGAAGAGAGGCATTAAATACAAATAAGATTCTAACTCAAATAATTGTGGACTCAATCTTAGAAGTTAGTTCTGATTTTAATAACACGATTTACTTAATCGAAACAAGAGAAGATGTTGCTAAAATTTTACAATACAGTAAATATATAAATTTGATTATCCCAAGAGGTTCAAACGAATTTGTTCAGTACATTCAAAAAAATTCGGCAATACCAGTATTAGGACATGCAGATGGAATTTGTCATCTTTTTGTTGATAGCAATACAGATGTAGATTTAGCAGTGAAACTTACTGTTGACTCAAAAACTCAATATGTTGCAGTTTGCAATGCCTTAGAAACTTTGTTAGTTCACAAAGATATTGCAAAAATATTCTTACCTGTTCTAAAAAAAGAAATGGATAAAAAAAATACTAAATTAAAAGGTGATAAACAAACTAAAGAAATTTTACCTGATATAGAAGACGCTACTGAAGAAGACTGGAAAACAGAGTATCTTGACTATATTCTTTCGATTAAAGTTGTAAATGATGTTTATGAGGCTATTGATCACATAAATAAATATGGTTCTGGTCACACAGACTCTATTGTAACAAAAAATAAAGAAAATGCTGCTAAATTTCAAGCTTTGGTTGATAGTGCATCTGTTCTGGTTAATTGTTCAACAAGATTTTCAGATGGCTATCGTTATGGTTTTGGTGCTGAAGTTGGTATTAGCACTGGTAAAATCCACTCAAGAGGACCTGTTGGGCTTGATGGGTTAATTATTTATAAATACCTTGTTGAAGGCGATGGACAAATAGTAGATGATTACTCTAAAGGAATAAAAAAATTTAAACATCACCGATTAGTTTGAGATTATAGCTATAACACTTTTTAGATAATTTGTGACATACCTTAGTTATTACTCGGTTTTTATAAAAAAGAAAAATTAAAACTGAGTAATTTCTCAAGGTATCTACCCTTTGTTTTCGCAGAAATTTGTTATTTGAAATGTTTTCGATTGTTTCAAAAAAATTGGATTTTCAAAACTTTCTTTAGAATTATCATAAATAAACCGAGTATAATTAATAAAAAATGTGATAATTTTTATTTTTTTAGTGAAAATAAAACATTTTAAGTATATAATATTTCTGAGAGAATTTAAAATGGATAATGATAAAAGATTCAATAAAATAGTAAAAGAAATTTCTGATGAAGAAAGGGTTTCTTTACTTGATAAATTTACTAAAATTTCAAGTTCATCTGATGGTAATGAAAAACCACAGAGTCAAAATACAATTGATCAGGAAAGAAATCAAGAGCGTCAAAATCAACAATCTTATTTAGCTTCAATTTATAATAAAACTAGCTTTTTTTCAAAGATTATAATTTTTATTTCTTCTATTTTTTCTGGAATGCCAAAAGAAGAAATAATATTAAACAATGAGTTAAAAAATTTAAAAAGAAATATAAATTTAAAGTATAATAACATAGTTGATTTTGAAAAAGAAAAATTGACACATAATTTTATCAAAGAACTAATCGTTTTTATCAAATCAATAAATGAAATTAAGCCAATTCTACAAACATTTTTTGATGATCCTCTTTATTATTATGAATTTTTAAGTGTAATTATTGAAAGAAACATGTCAGAAAAAACAAAAGAAATACTTGCTGACTTAAGCCCAGAAACTCTTGAAATAAAAATAGAATATATGGATAAATCTATATTCACAAAAGAAAAAGATAAAAGACAAAAAAAATTTCTTTTACAATTAGATGCTATATATTTTGACAAATTATTATCTCAATTTAACAAATTTGAATTATTTTTAAAATTAATGAGATTTGAATATGATTCACTACTAAAACTTTTTTTTGTATTTGATGTAAATGAACCACTATCTTCAACAAATTGTTGTGAATTTAAAAATGCTCAAGAAATAATAGAAAGATTTTATAGAATATTATATTCAATAAATTTTATTTTTGATGAAATATCTTTTGTTTATGATATGGTTGACTATTCTAATAATTTTCCTGCTGTACCAAAAAATCAACAAAAAAATCCTCAACACCAATTAAAATTTACCGAAGATGATTTGTCAGAATTAAAGAAAACACTTGAAAATATTCAAATATTAAAAGAAAATATACCTTTTACAGAGATTATTGCTTATTTTAAACATCAACTTCTTTACAAACCAAAAATGATAAAGAGTAAAATAGATTTTATTGATATATATAAGGAATATAAAAAAACTTTAGTTAATGTTATGTGGGAAAATTATTATGGAAAAATTAGGCTTTCAAATCTCGAAAAACTTGTAAATGACTTATTTACTACTTATGATTATAATAGCCTAAATTTTTTTACAATTGAACTAAAAAATAAAATAGAAAAATTTTCTACGATTAAAGTAAAACATTCTTATACAATTAATTTTTTATTTGAATTTATTAAAAGTTTATATAAACCTAAGATAGAAGTAATAATAAATAAATGTTTAATTGACGGAATTTTTAAAAAAGATGTTCAAAAATCAAATTTATCAGTTGCTTATTATACATTAACTAATTCATTAGATAGAATTAAAGAATTTGATGCTAAATTTGATCCAGAAAAAGATGTTGGCAAAAAAGTATCAATGACTTTAAGAAGGCTCGCAACCGATTCTGCATTTAAAGCATCATTAATTAATATCGTTACAGACTTAAATGATGAAACAACAAAATTAATTTTTGAATTTTATGAGTGTCTAAATGTAGTTTGTGATTTTTTAAAAAACACCATTGATGTAAACAACCCCAAAAATATGACTATCACCAACCTTGACAAAATTAAAATTCCTGGATATATCGGCTCTTTTATTGCCATAGAACAAGCAACAAAAACTATGGACTTATTCATGCAAATTTACACATTGATAGAAGAAATTTATTAGAATAGAGAAGTTTTTTATTTACTTATGGTTTCCCCAAAAATATATTTTTAGAAGTTATTAAAGAATTTGTAAAATTTGACTCAAAATAAATATTTTAACATATAATATAATAGAAGAGAAAGGATGTTATATGAATATTAAACTATTTTTTTGGGTTATTATTTTTGTTTTTAATTTTATAGGATTAAATTCTCTGGAATTAGTTTTCAACACACAAGAATTTGCTCCATTTAGTTATAATATAGATGGTGTAGTCTCAGGACCTGGTGTTGATGTAATTACAGCTGTTTGTGAAAAAACAGGCACTATTAAACCAACCTTTAACCTTCTCCCATGGACAAGAGCCCAGCAAGAGGTAAAAGATGGTAAAGCTCATGCTTTATTTTTAATTGGAAAGAATAAAGAAAGAGAAGAAACCTTTTATTTTTCTCATCCGATAATAATTACAGAATATGGATTTTTTGTAACAACCGACAATAAAAAAGAATTTAAAGATATTGTTGATTTTAAAGAAATGACAGTTGGAGTTTATGGACCTTCTAATACTGCTACAACATTAGAAGAAATTAAAGAAAAAATAAAAGATATGAAAATAGACCAAACTGTTGATGATGAGAGTGGATTTAGAAAATTAAGCTATAATAGAATTAATGCTGTTTTTTCAAATATAGACGTTGGATATGCGTTGTTAAAAAAATTAAACATAAAGAATGTTAAATATGTTTATAGTTACAAAAAAATTAAATATTACGTTGGTTTTTCTAAACAATTTGTTGATAAAAAAACAGTTGATAAATTTAACGATGCATATACTGCTTTATATAAAGAAAAAACAATAAAAAATATAATCGATGGCTATCAAATGGTAATAGCTCCTTTAGAATGATTTTAAATTGTTTAAAAATGAATATATATTTGATTTAGTTATGGTATTTTTCATCTTTAAAATTAAGAATGATGTAATACTTTGTCTTGTGGCAGTGTTTACAAGTTGAAGTTAATTATGATTCTAACCACTTTTATACCAACTTTAACTAATCTTAGTTATCACTAAAACCAGTTAATAGTTGGTATAAACGGTTAATCTTTTTTAAAAAATAAACAAGTTCATTCCACAGAATCTGTTTTACCATAGTAGATATTTTTTTTATTGTCATAGTAGAGTTTTACAGAAATTGATTTTTTATCTTTCAAATAAGAAATAAATTGTCCAAAACTATCATTATATTCATCCTGTGTGATATTTATTTTTCTAAAAATATACTTTGCAAAAGATGGTTCTAATGACTCAATTAAACTTTTAGTATTGATAAAACTACAATTTGTTAGATTAGTTACACTCTCATTAGTTTGAGCATAAAACTTGTCGTAAAGCGATGGTTTTGGGGTAGTTATCTGGCTAATAATATCATTTGTAAACCTATTGCCACAACTTAGAATAACATACTTATTATTATAAATAGTTATATTAAATTCACTATTAGTACCTTTAAGACTAATATAATTTTTTGGAAGATTAGAAGTTGTATTCCATTCTTTTTCGCCAACTAATAATCCAACAACATTTTTTAGTTTACTTTTGAGAATCTCAATGTCTGATTCTGCGTTTAAAGTGAAAATAAAGCATAATTCTGGACTAATCTTATCAGTTTTTTTATCAACTGCGAATGTATTAAAGCCTATAAAAACTTTACTTGCAAAATTATCAAAAACATCAAGACTATCCTGTGCTTCACTAAGTTCTCCTCCTTGATTCTCATAAGAAGAATTATTTATCAAATTATTAAAAGTATTTTTTACATCATAAAGAGTATTCAAATATCCAAGCGGGAAGTTTTGTGGAAAAAGTTTTAAAACATCAAAATCATCCTTACTAAAAGTAATACTACTTGTAGAAATTTTAGATAAAGGAAAACAATCAAGTTCGATATTACTATTTTTTGTATTTATTTTTAAACCTAAAGTTGAAATATCTGGTAATATTCCATATTTGTTAATATCTGTTTTCATTCTATTTCTTATATAAATGTCCTCATTTTGACACATTTCAGAAATATTATCAGTGATTATTTTTTTGTTTTGTGCATCAAATATTTTTTTAATCACAAAATCATTGTCAGAAATTACTAAATAATCGCTAATCAATGAATAATAAATATTTCTATTATTCTTTATGATAGAATAATATTTACTATTTGTATAAGAATATTCTTTTATTTGAGAAGGAAGAGTATTAACAATCGAAAAAATCATCTGGCTACTAAAATTAATGGATGCAATTATAAAATAATTAGAGTCAAGTTTGCCAATCAAAAAATCATCGTTAATTAGCCTTGCAAACTCAATAAGATTGAAATTGAGCTTAACAAAAAACAAATCAATATTTTGATAATATTTTTGCTTCATGTCCATCAAAATATAATTGTCTTTGAATTTATTTGCAAACATAGACGCTTCAATCGTTGATTTTACACTCTGAAAATTCTTTACATAAGCAAAACCTTTGTAATTATCTGGCACTAACTCATAAGCATAAATAGATTTTACTTTATTACCAATCGGTAACAAATTATTCATCGCAACAATCGTAGTTGTAATAACGCCAAAAACTACGATTATAAAAATCACAAAAAAAACCTTACTCTTGTTATTTATCAATCCCATAAAAACCTTCCAGATAAAAAAATATAATCTAATTATAATTGAGAATTAAGAAAAATTCAACAAGAAACTAATAATTGTTTTGTTTATATAAAATTATAATCCCATTGTAATTTGACAAATTTTTAATCTTGCTTTTCAGCAAGTTTTTTGATATATTTTATTTATGGCAAATGATAACGATAAAAGATACAAAAAAATATTTTCTAATCCCTTTGTTGTTGAAGAACTCCTTTTATATTTCGTACATGAGGGTTTTGTTAAAGATTTGGATTTTTCGACACTCGAAAGGCTTGATAAGTCTTTTGTTACCGAGAAATTTCAAGAAAAAGAATCAGATATTATTTACAAAGTTAATTTTAAAGGTAA
>MIAN01000083.1:0-6610 GCA_001829125.1 Spirochaetes bacterium GWB1_27_13
ATTCTTTTGATGGAAGTGGTAAGTATGCTTTGGATGTAAAAGTGAGTGCATATAGAGAAAATCAATCAACTACTTATTTTATAGATAAAGATAGTGGCTATACAACTCCACAAACAATAACAGCGTTGGAGACCGAAAAGATTTATATAAAAGTTATTCCTTTGAATAGTGGTAATACAGGTGGTTTTGCAGTAAAATATTTGAGTGTGCCATAAAGTTATTTTAAAAGCGACATTTCCCGATGTCGCTTTTGTTATTAACTATACTAAAAAGTTAAATACAGTCATTGTATATAGTTACACAATTTAATCCGTGTCAATCTACCTGTACTCGCTGGCGAGTGAAAAATCTATGTTATATTTACATAATTTTCTATTCAAATAAAAAAATCTTTACTTGTCTAATTTATTTATATATACTAAAGTTATAAATTATGTTTTTATAAAGGTTAATAAAAAATATGCTTACAGAATTTAATTTTGAAAAAGAAAATCAAGTTGTAATAGTTAGTCTAAAGTTGCCAAGTATTTCTGATGAAGAAAATAATAATTCGATAGAAGAGTTAAAACTTCTTTCTCAAACACTCGGTTTTGCGGTAAAAGAAATTTTTGTCCAAAAAAAAGATAGGATTGAGCCAGATTACTACATAGGCAAGGGTAAGGTTGAAGAGATAAAACTATATTTATCAGACAACAATATTGATGCCGTATTATTTGATAGCGAGCTAACAGGTGTTCAGGAGAGGAATCTTGAGAAGTTGTTAAATACAACGATTTTTGGTAGGACAGAGGTTATTTTACACATATTCAAAAAAAGGGCAAGAACAAATGAAGCAAAATTACAAGTTCAGCTTGCATCTTACGAGTATATGCTTCCAAGACTAAGGAATATGTGGGATCACTTTTCACGAGTCGAAGGAGGTATTGGTTTAAGGGGTGGGGAAGGTGAAAAACAACTTGAACTTGATAAACGAATAATTAAAAATCAAATTTCAAAAATAAAAGAAAAATTAAAAAAAATTGATAAGCAAATGAGTAATCGACGAAAAAATCGAGAGGATACTAATCTTGTTTCTTTGGTTGGATATACAAATGCTGGTAAAACTTCATTAATAAATCTATTGGCAAAGACAAATCTTTTTGCTGAGAATATGCTTTTTTCTACATTGGATTCAACTGTAAGACGAGTTTTTATAAATGATAACCTAACGATTTTATTAAATGATACTGTTGGTTTTATTAATAAACTTCCTCATGGGCTTGTTGCCTCTTTTAAGTCAACATTAGACGAAATTACAAATTCAAAATTGATACTTCATATAATCGATGGATCATCACATTCTATAAAAAATAATATACAATCAGTAAATAAGGTTTTGGAAGAAATAGACGCACTAAATATTCCGACAATTAGAGTTTTTAACAAAATTGACTTATTAAACAATGGAATTAGCGATATAATGGAAGAGAAAACAGAAAACGATATTTTTATCTCCGTTAAGAAAAAGATTGGCATTGAGGAATTAAAGGAAAAAATCAACAAGTTTTTCGAGTAGTATGAAAAACCATTATAATAGTCAAAGAATGCAAACAATTGAAACTTAGAGGGTATCTTGTAGCTATTTTTTCATAAAAATTAACGCGGGATGTTCAAAAATATATATTTTTTTAACATCCCATAAAACATAACAAACTATTTCTTCTTCTTATGTCTATTCTTTCTTAACTTTTTCTTTCTTTTGTGCTTAGCAATTTTTGCTCTTTTTTTCTTTTTTACTGACGGCATCACAAACCTCTTTATTTATATTTAAACTTTTTATGGCAACAAAGCCATTTTTTTTAACCACAACAGAATTTTGAAGAGAGTCCAAATTAATTTCTTCTTCATCATAATTAAAACATATAACATTTTTTATATCATTTATTGTAACATTTCCAGAAACTACATTTCCATCTTTTTTGGAAGAAAATCTATCAATGTAGGATTTCCAATTATCCAAATAATCTGGCTTTGTGTCAAGAAAAATCGTCAAAAAATTTTTGTTTTTTGCAAAGTAATTATATGTAATCACATCGTTAGTTAAATTTTCATATTCGGCTGTAATTTGCTCCCAATTTATACTATTAATTTTAAAAAAATTATACATATTTTTTAAAAATAATTGCTTTTCATCTTTTATAAATGAATTTAAAATTGATTTTTGTCTTCCACAAACGATACCGGGAAATTTTCCTTGTTTACCAAATATTTTTCTTTTTTTAAATTCATCTTTAGCAAAAGAAACAGAATCCACAACAAAAAAATCACTACCTTTTATATTAGTTAAACTTTTGCCTGCTTCAATAAAATCATTTACTTTTTCATCTTTATCTATTAAAACAGATGGAATTACAATCCAATCTTTATTTGCTATTTCACCACTTGAAAAAAGCCAGTTTCCCATCTTAAAATCTTGTGGAAACATAAAATTTACTGGAAAGAAAAATACAACTTCGTCTTGATATATTTTACTTATTATCAATGTGGCATAAAACAAGGAAATAGAATAATTTATTCTTTTTGGCTCGATTATTATATTTTCTTCATTTATGCCCTTACAAGACTCTAAAACTTCATTTTCTTCGCCATTTATACAAACAACATAAATTTTGTCTTTCGAAAAATAGGAGTTTATCCAAGAATAAAAAATAGACAATAAGTTGAAATTTATAGATACAGGAAGAAACGAAATGGGTTCATTTTTTTTTAGAAGGGGTTGAAAAGAATGTTCTTTATTATCAAGAATTAATACTGTTATCAAGAATGTTTTTCTCCAATCTTATTAAAGATATATGTTTTTATTTTTTCTTTATCATGACTATCAAACCATTCTGTGTTTTCCATATTTTTAAACCATGTAATTTGTCTTTTTGCATAATGTCTTGAATTCTTTTTGGTTTCGTAAATTGCTTCATCTAAAGAAATTTTACTTTTCAAATATAAAAGTATTTCTTTATATCCAATCCCTTTCATTGCATAACAATTTTCATCGTATCCCATTTTTAAAAGGCTTTCAACTTCTTCGATAAAACCATTTTTTAGCATTTGATCAACTCTTGAGTCAATCCTGTCATAAAGTTCTTTGCGATCGAGAGTTAAACCAATATTTATGTATTCAATTTGACTTTTTGTGTTTCCTTCTTTTATATAACTCGATAGATTTTTACCTGTACTAAAAAAAACTTCTAAGGCTCTACATGTCCTTTGTTTATCGTTGCCGTGTATTTTTTGAGAATACTCATTATCAACTCTTTGCAGGATAGAATACATTCTTAATTGACCTTTTTCTTCCCATTTATCAAGTATATATTGTTTAACATCCTGTTTTATTTCTGGAATATCAGCCATTCCTCTAATTAAAGAACTAAAATATAAGCCAGTTCCACCAACTAAAAATGGAATTTTATTTCTATTAAGTATTTCAAATATCAATTTTTCAGAAGTTCTTTTAAATTCACCTGCGGCATACTTTTCATCTGGCATTATTATATCAATTAAATGATGTTTTACTTTTGATAATTCTTGAATAGAAGGTTTTGCCGTGCCAATGTCCATATATTTATAAATCTGCCTTGAATCAACTGATATTATTTCACCGCAAGATGTAGTAATATCAATTGATAAATTTGTTTTTCCAACGGCAGTAGGACCAAATATGGCAACGGCAATATTTTTCATATTATTCTTGTTCTACTTTGTACTTAACTTTTTGGAGTAAAACTTGTTTTAAAGCAGTAGGAACTACTTTACTTTTGTTTTTTCTCAATTCTTCATCACCTGTTAAATTAATTTGAATAGCCCTTTTAATAGCTGCACAAGTGAGTTCGTATCTGTTACCCTTAAAATCGATTAACTCGTCGAGAGGAATAATCAATTTTAGCCTCCTCTAATTATAATATTTTCTAATTGATTAAAAGCATTATCAAAGTTGTCATTAACAACAATATATTGATATCTATCTTTCAAAGATAATTCTTTTTCGGCGTTTTTTATCCTCTTTTCGATAACAGCCAATGAGTCCGTTGACCTCTTTAAAAGTCTCTCTTTTAAACTCTCTATCGATGGTGGTGCAATAAAAACATATTTAGCCTTGACATTATTGTTCATCAAATTCATTGCTCCTTGCACATCAATATCGAGAATACAAATTTTACCACAATTTATTATTTCTTCAATGTGGTGTTTCGAGGTCCCATAATAATTATCGTGAACTAAAGCCCATTCAATAAAAACATTTTGCTCTATTCCTTTTTTAAATTCTTCTTGTGAAACAAAGTGATAATCAACTCCATGTACTTCACCAACTCTTGATTTTCTTGAGGTATATGAAACAGAGAAGCATAATTTATCATTATATTTCTCAAGAAGTTTTTTTAATAGAGTGCTTTTTCCAACTCCTGATGGACCAGAAATAATTATAAGTTCTCCATTAGTTGACAAGGATTTTATTCCTCCGATTCTTCTTCTTTGTTATTTGCAGAGCTACCACCCATAAGTCTTTGGCTTAATGTTTCTGGTTGCATAGCAGTAAGTATTACATGATTAGAATCTGTTATTATTATTCCTCTTGTTTTTCTTCCTTGAGTTGCATCAATTAGCATTTGACTTTGTTTCGCGTCATTTCTAAGTCTTTTAGATGATGCAGAATCAGGATTAATAATACTAATAATTCTGTTTGCATGAACAACATTACCATAACCAATGTTAATTAATTTTACTGACACTTTATTCCTCCTAAAAATTTTATTCAATATTTCTAATTTGTTCTCTTAGTTTTTCAATATCGTTTTTAATGGAAATAACATTTCCAATAAGTTCCCCTACAATAATTTTACTGCCCAGAGTATTAATTTCTCTGTGCATTTCCTGACATATAAAATCAAGTTTTTTTCCAATATCTTCTTGGTCATCTATTATTTTACAAAATTCAGCCAGGTGCATTTTTAATCTTTCAAGTTCTTCATTTACACAACTTCTACTCACTATTATAGCAACTTCATTTGTTAAAGTTGCTTCATTAACAGTATTTCCAATTAACTCTGTGACCTTTTTTTTAATGTTTTCATATATTTTAGATTCAACTAATGATATATTTTTTTCAATTTCAATTATATTTCTATTTATGTTTTCACAGATATTTACAAGGTCTTTTTTTGTTGTGTTTCCTTCTTTTATCCTCATAGAAATAATTTCTTCCATATTAAAATTAATATTTTTTTCTATTAAATCCCAATAAGAAGAATAATCTCTTTTTTTTTCACTTACAATTATATCATCAAAACGAGTTAAATGGAATAATTTAACATCATCTTTTAAATTAAAAGAGTCCACAATTTTTTTTAAAGACTCTATATATTGTCCTGCGAGTTGAAGATTAACATCAACGCTACCAACATTATCTTTTATTTTTAAGGATATATTTATATCAACTTTTCCTCTACGGAACTTTTTTTGTATTAAGCTTTTAATTGGTATTTCCATACTATTTAAATAATAAGGAAGATAAATATTTATTTCTAAAAATCTATGATTAACAGTTTTTATTTCTGTTGATATATAAACATTATTTTCGTAAAATTCTTTAAAAGAATAACCTGTCATTCCATTCATAAACTACCAATTTTCTCCAGATTGCAATGAGTTTCAATAAGAATAAAAGATATATAACAATATTTTTTTTAGTTTGTCAAAGAAAATATTGTTTTTCTATCAATTTTTATTAAATTGTACACCCTTTATTATGATTTTTCTCATTATGATATAGTTTAAATTTGTTAATTTAGTATATTGAGTAATAAATTTTCTTTATTCTACATTAAATCTAAATTTTATTGTATAGTATTTTGACAAATATCATAAATTTTAGTATATTTTCAAAAATATATAACACAGATTAATCAGATTGTCACGGATTACACTGATTAAAGTTCTTAATTATTTGATATATAAAGAGTTAATTTTTTTAATTTCTGATAAACTCAAAACTTTTTGGTATAACAAAATATTTTAAAATTGGATAAAAAATGACAAAAAAGAGTATAATGGTTCAAGGTACATCTTCTTCTTGCGGTAAAAGTCTTATGGTTACTGCGTTTTGTAGAATATTTTTACAAGATGGATATAAAGTTGCTCCTTTTAAATCTCAAAATATGGCATTAAATTCTTATATAACGGAAGATGGGTTTGAAATGGGGCGAGCTCAAGTTGTGCAGGCAGAGGCGAGTAGATTAAAGCCAAGAGTTGAGATGAATCCTATTCTTCTAAAGCCAACGACAGATAAAAAGGCACAAATTATCTTAGAAGGTAAAGTTTTTAAGAATATGGATGCAAAAGACTATTTTGAGTATAAAAAAAGTCTTATTCTGCTTATAAAAAAGAATTTTGACGCATTACAAGATGAATTTAATATGATTGTAATTGAAGGTGCAGGAAGCCCTGCTGAAATTAATTTGAAAGAAAATGATATTGTAAATATGGGTGTAGCACAACTTACTGACTCTCCAGTTATTTTGGTTTCTGATATTGATAGGGGAGGGGTTTTTGCTTCTATTGTTGGGACAATTTTTTTACT
>MIAN01000083.1:6649-23060 GCA_001829125.1 Spirochaetes bacterium GWB1_27_13
AAATAAATTTAGAGGTGATCTAAATATCTTAAAACCTGGTATTGATAAACTTGAAGAAATAATTAAAATACCAGTTTTAGGAGTTGTCCCTTATCTTGATGTAAAAATTGAAGATGAAGATAGCGTTACAAATAAGTTTAATTCATCAAATAATAAAGGAAATATTAATATTGTTGTGATAAAACTTCCTCATATATCAAATTTTACTGATTTTGATGTTTTTGGGTTATTTCCAGAAGTAAATTTAAGATATGTTTCTACAAATGAGGAAATAGGAAGTCCCGATATTTTAATAATACCCGGTACTAAGAATACTATTGAAGATTTAATTTTTCTCAAAGAAAGAGGGATTGATAAAAAAATTATTAGTTTACAAAAAGAAGGCAAAATTATTGCAGGAATTTGTGGTGGTTTTCAGATGCTTGGTAAAAAAATACAAGACCCTTATAGTGTAGAATCTTCTATAAATGAGATTACTGGTCTTGGTTTACTTGATATAGAGACTATTATGCTAAAAGAAAAGGTTACAAAGCAAATAACTTGTAAAATTATAAAGCATGATGGCATTTTTACTGGTAATTATAATGATATAATAGATGGTTATGAGATTCATATGGGAGAGACATCAAAAAAATCTGATGGTGAAAATTTTTTAGATGTGTCTGATAGAGTCATATCTTTGGTAAAAAATAATGTTTTTGGGACTTACATACATGGTTTTTTTGATAATACAGAATTTACAAAAAAAATATTAAATAATATTCAAAAACAAAAAGGATCATCAATAATTGGAGAAGTTTTGGATTATAAAGAGTTTAAAGATAAAGAATACGATAAACTTGCTGATATTGTCAGAAAATCGGTTGATATGGAAAAAATTTATCAAATTTTAGAAGGAAAAAATGTTTTTTGAAATTAAAATAATTTTGGGTTTTGCTTTTGATTTAATTTTTGGTGACCCGCAAAATTTTCCACATCCTGTTAGGATTATAGGAAATTTTATTACTAAATTGGAAGAAATTCTTTATAAATTTAAAAATAAAAAATTTACTGGATTTATTTTAATGTTTGTAATTGTTTTTACAACTTATATTTTGACATTATTTGTCTGTTCTTTAAATCCAATAATAGAAGTGTTTTTAATTTATACTATTTTTGCAACTAAAACATTGGGTGACGAAGGGATTAAAATTTACAAATCTCTAAAACAAAATAATATTGAATTGGCAAGGACTCAACTTGGATATATTGTTAGTAGAGATACTGAAAATATTTCTCAATCAGATATTGTTAGAGGCACAATAGAGAGTATTTCCGAAAATCTTACAGATGGCATTATCTCACCCTTATTTTTTTTATTAATTGGTGGTGTTCCTCTTGCTATGGCATTTAAAGCTGCAAGTACTCTTGATTCTATGGTTGGTTATAAGAATGATAGGTACATTGATTTTGGGTTTGCCTCTGCTAAATTTGATGATATTCTAAATTTTATACCTGCAAGGCTTACTGGATTTGTATTAATACCTTTGGCAAGCCTAATTACAGGTAACAATTTTATTAACAGCTTAAAAGTCGTTTTTAAAGATAGACTAAAAACCCCAAGTCCCAACTCTGGACATAGCGAAGCTGGTTTTGCTGGTGCTTTAGGCGTGAGGCTTGGCGGTGCGAGTACATATTTTGGTAAAATAGTTGAAAAACCAACAATTGGCGTTAAATTGAAAGATTTTGACCCAAAAGATATAATTAAATCAGTAAAATTGATGTATTTCACAAGTATTTTAGCATTAATGATTGGAATGGTGGTTAGATTGTGGTTTTAAAAGGTTGAAATTTTTCACAAAGGGAAGAATGTTTTTTTAGATATTTTCTAACTTTGTGCCTGAGAGAGATTTATTAACTAATTTTAAATTATTATTTCTCTCCCAGTTTTCTACATTTTCTTTGATAAAATCTATGTCCTGAGTCTTTTCTAGCCAAATTTGGATTAATTCATAAAATCTTCTTGGTATTTTAAACATTGAACAATTCTTGTATATAAAGTAATTCTTGAATTAGCATAATTAAGATTTATATTGTCATCATTTCCTTTTTTTCCTTCATATTTATACCCATAATATAGAAAAATTAAGGAACTATGGTTTTGCATTATTTCATCTATTTTATTAAAATATTCATTTTTGTTTTTTTCTTCAACAGGTGAATAATAATTATTAAATATAATCATATTATAACTTTTAGATTTTATATTTTCTATTTCATAGTTATTTATATTATCAAAAAAAATAAATTTAAAGTTCTTTTTCATTTGTTCAATAAATTTAGTATCAAGATATTTCTCTTCTATATTTGATAAAACTAAAATTCTTTTTTTGTTTTTTAAATTTTCTTCTGTTTCTAATATTTCAATCAATTTATTTTTGTGATTTTTTAAATATTTATCAAGTTTTATTTCAAAAAATTTTTTTGCAATTTTATTTCCAATCCAATCAATTTTTATAAAGAACCCAATACTTGATAAAACAATAAAAGCAGCAATTACAAGTGAAATAATTATAATTAGAGTATTATCTTTTTTAATGCTTGTTTCAAAATCATTGTATTTTTTTGTAAAATCATTATTAATACCGTCTACTTTTACATCAAGCATTTTTTCTAAATATTCTTTTTGTTGTTCTAAATCTTCGATTCTTTTTATTAAATCATCAGTTTTATCTTTAGAAAATACTTTTGTCGAAACTAAAAATATTAAAATCAAAAAGAAAATAATTTTTATTTTATACTTGTTCATATTCTAATAACTCCTCATTTTTATATACGTAAAATCTTAAAAAATAATCACTATTATTAAATCCTACAATTAATAAAAGCGGATTTTCTATTTTTACATCTTCGTCATTAGCAATTTTTTTTATTGTATTAAAATCAATATTACTATACATATTATCACCATTGGGATGTGAATGCCATTCCCCAATATAAATATTGTTTTCCTCTATAAATATTTTTTTTAATTCTTTATTTATATTATCAACATTTCTTTTAAAAAAACAAAAAGAGTTTTCAATTTTATTAGGAATAATAAAATTAGTAATAATTGCTTCATTTTTATTATAATAACCGACGAAGACTCCCCCAACTTCTTTTGGATAATAATCTTTTACATTACTTTTTATAGAATTGAGTAAATCTGAATTAATTATAATGTATAAATTTAATTTTTTGTTATAATATTTAATATTCATTTAATTTTAGATTAAAACTACTCCCTTCTTCAATTTTTGTAATAACAAAAGAATTTATTAAATAATTTTTTTCTAATTTGTTATTTATTAAGTTAATTGCATAGGATAACATCATATTAATATCAGTATAAGAAGCTGAAAATGTTGGCAAATGGCAACCAGTACCTTCAATAAAATTTGCTTCTTCGTTTGAATCAAATTGTTTTAATATTTCTTCTCTATCATTTGTTATATTGTTTCCTGTTATAGAGATAAAATTTTTTGCTTGATTAGTTATAGAAAAACTTATAATTTTTGTTTTTAATTTCATTAAATCTAACATATAACCAAATTCTTTATCTGCTGTGCAATCGAATATAAAATCGTAATTATTTAATTTTTCTTTTAATTCATAAAAATAATCTTCATTTGGAATAGATTTTCTCATATTTTCTCCTGTAATATTTATATATGGAGAAATATTAATAAGTTGTTTAAATAAAGCTTTTATTTTAGAATCAAAAATATCAGAAATAAAATAATTTGCCCTACAAATATTTCCTGGTTCAACAATATCAAAATCAGATAATGACAAATTTCTTATTCCACCTCTTGTTAAACTTGTTGCTAAGAAACTGCCAATTGCTCCTATTCCAACTATCAAGATTTTAGATTCTGTTAATTTATCAGAGTATTTACCTCTTCCAAAAAATCTATTATAAGATATATTTTTTGTTTCTTGCCATTTTATTATTATATATTTACAAAAATACTTATTATTATTTTCTATGATTGGAAAATTATTTTTATCAATTTCTATTATATTCCAATGAATTTGATTATTTGGTATTTTATAACCAATTAATAAGAAAATTGGATGTAATTCTTGTTTATTTTTGATGTTATATCCATATTCGTGATATATAAAAGATAAATCATTTTGAGTAAAATAAGTTTCCATGTCTTTCCAATTTGTAATAGCAAGTCTTTTTTCTTTTATGGGTTCTTTATCTGTAAATATCCAAATACCATAATGTTTAGGTAAATTTTTATATGAATTTGTCCAATTACATCCAAAATCATCTCCAGATTTTTTTACTATATTTTGGATTAAAAAAGTATTATTTAGGATACTTGAATAATCAAAGAATCCGTTTTCATATTTAGAAAAACTACAATTCAAATCAGAAAACATAAATATATAATCATAGGTATTTGGAAAAACAATATATTGATACCGTTCGTCCTCTTTTTCCTCTATATAATATTTTTGTATCCAATTTTTTAAATATTCTATTTCTTTTTTTAATTTTTTTTCTATATCTAATTCTGTTTCACTGTGAATACATATTGAATTATCATTATTAAGATGTCTATATCCTTTAATTTCATGACAATAAAATCTAATCGAACTTTCATTTCTAAGAGGACATAAAGGATAAGAAAAAGGAATTTCTACATCAAAAGTTAAAGGATTTTTTATATTATCAACCAATATTTTTCCATAAAATACTGGTTGATTATATTTTTCTTTAAATTCTTCTAATACTTTTATATTTTCTGATGTAGAAAAGATATTATTAAATATTTTAATTCTTTCATCCATAAATATTTGTTTTTAATGAACTATAACTATTTTCTTTAATTTTATAATTACTATTCTCAGGAAAGAATATTTTAATATTTTCTTCGTAAGCATTAATACTGTTAAGTATTCTATTAAATTTATCTTCTAAATTGATTTTTTCGTAATCAGTTAATGTTTTACTAACAATGTTTCCTGAATTAGCAGGGTCAACTAATTTGATTGTTTTTATATTATCTTTTATAAATTCTAATGTCATTTTTAGTTGTTCCCATATTCCCGTTACATCTTGATTATTTTCAAATGCTTTAATAACAAGTAATTCAATTAAAAATGATTTAATATCAAATTGCTCTTTATACTTCCAAATCTTTAATAATCTTATTATTTCTCTTTCAGAATTTTTTCCTTTTATTAAATTTATATGTTCTTGAATGTTTGTTTGTATACAACTATTGTTTTTTGAGTCACATATATTTAAATCATTATTTTCTGGATAAGAATCAACATTTAATTCTCTTCCTGGAACAATATCCATATCAATTTTATCTCTACCAATTTGAAATTGTAATCCAATTGAGGTTTTTTGTTTTCTTACTTCAATTAACTCTTTATCAAGTTTTCTATATTCATAATAAAAATAATCATAAAAGCTATCATACATTTCTTTAATAGTATTATAACTATTTTTTTTAACTGGAACGCATAAATCCAAATCAAATTTGATATTTATCTCTGTACTTTTTGCATACGATCCAGAATTTATAGGATTATAAATTAATCCACTAAATTTTTGTTCAATACACTCTTTTACATCATCTCTTTTTTTAATGTAGTTATTCATAAGAGTTTCTACATGTTTCATCTTGTAAGATTCTAAGACATTTTTTAGATATTCATTAATATTAAATGACATTATTATAATTCTCCTTCTATTTAGAATTGAGACAATATAATATCATTTAAAGAAATAGCCAAATTAATTTTCTGTTATTGGGCTTAATTTTTTCTCAATCCGATCCCTTAAAATTAGATATAATTTTAACTTTTTATTTTTTCTAACTCTGTATAACACAGATTTTTGAGATTGTCGCTGATTCACCCGTTAAGAGAGTGCAAGCCACAGATTAAAATTATGTAATTAATTGATATTAAAGCAATTAGATTTTTATGATTTTTTACAAACTCAAAAACTTTTTCCTTAGTGCCCTCCCTGAGAGACTTAAAATTACCACTAAATCAAGAATTTGGTTATAGTCGTTATTCATCCCTATTCAAAGTTATATCAAAATAATGCGGTTTAAAATCTCTGGATTGATTTTTATTTGTTCTCCATCTCCATGCATCATTGAAAAAACAAGCCCATGAACAAAAGAGAAGTATGCGTTATATAAAATTAAAGGGTCTTCTTTAAAAGCCTCTCCTTTTTCCTGAGCGTCAATGATAATAGGCAAAAATTTTCTAATAATGTTTTCAGTATTTTTTATAATATTTTCAAGAAATTCTGGTTTATCTTTTAACTGAGTCATTGCCTGCATAATTATTAAATGATAAAGTAAGGATTCTCCAGTAAAAGCATTTTCAACAAGAATTTTAGATAACCTTATAATCTTTTCCTTTGAAGAACCTTCAATATCCAAAGCGTCAATAATAATCTTTGAAGACTTTTGTAAAGCTAAGTCTACCAAATATAAAAATATTTTTTCTTTTGACGGAAAATAATGATATAAAAGACCATAGCTTAGCTTATCCTCTTTTGCTATCTGCTTCATCGATGTTCCGTGAAAACCATAACAGGCAAAAATTTTTAAAGAAGCGTTTGTTATTCTTGATAATGTTTTATGTCTCATTTGTTCATTAGTTTCCAAATTTCTGGCTGCCATAGTCGCTCCTCTTTAAATTAAATTGATGATAGTAACCTATTCTCAATTCAAAAGCCATATTGATTATAATATAAAATTCGTTAGGTTTATAATTAATGTTGTTAATTGTATAATCAATATCATATTTTGCAAATTCTGTACTTAATCTGGCTCCCAAAGTTATACTGGCATTCTTTCCTAATAAAACTTCTCCCCCTACAAAAAATGCTGGTCCTAAAAATAAAAGAGTTTTATAATCCTTTCTTTCATTTCCAATATATAGAGATATTGTGTTGTATTTATTATCATTATTTCCCGCTTTAGTATAAGCAAACCAAAATGTCGGTCTTAAAATTATCCCCAATTCAATCAATAGGGATGAGTTTTTTATCCTAGGCGACTTTATCATAAAATTTAAATTACCCAAAAAAGCGTGAAACATATAAGTATAATCAACAGGATCGTAATCTGAAGGTGCGTTTTTAAGATAAACATTGCGTCCAGCCATAAAATTATAACCTGCTTCCGATGAAAAACCTATCCCCCAATTGTTTGAAAAATGATAACAAAAAGTAAAAGGAATAGTACCCGCTGCCCCAAAGAATAATGAAACTGAATCTTTATCTGATTGAACAACACCAGATGATTCCTTTAAATTATTAATATTTACGGTTGGAAGACCATAAGCTGTAAGTCCAAAGCCCGCAGTAATATCAATATTTTCAGAAAATATTTTTACTGCAAAAAATAATACAAAAAATAAAATATAATTTCTTTTCACAAACAAATCCTCTCTTTAAAGTTTTCTCATCCAATTTTAATATTAATTGACTGATTAGTCAATCATTATATATAAAAATATTTTTCATGAAAAAAAACGTTTTTTAAACTTGCATTATGCGTCAAAGTTCTATTTTAACTCGTATCAAATTAAGAAATTGTAAAAAAAGAAAATAATTTTGACAAAAAATATTCATTAGAGTATATTAGTAAGCTATGAATAGTTTGACGAAAAAACGCTTTAAAATAAATTTTAGACTCAAAATAATAACAAAATATGTACTAAAAGAATTTATACCCACTTTTTTTATAACTTTTATGTTCTTTTTTGTTATTTTTATTATTAATCATATTCTTTTGTTTATTAAGCCTCTTTTTGAGAAAGATGTGCCTTTAGATTTGATTTTTATGTTACTTTTGACTGCTTTACCAATGTACACGATATTTTGTCTTCCTTTTGGTGTTTTACTTGCAACTCTTATGACTATGGGGCGTTTTTCGTCAGATAATGAAATTGTTGCTTTTAGAGCATTGGGCTTTAGTATTATGCAAATTTTTGCCCCTATTTTTATTTGTGGAATATTTATAACTTTAATTGCCTTCTATATTAATGATAGAATGCTTCCTATTGCTTTGATAGAGCAGAATAATGTTAAAAAGAAAATTATGTATCTAAAACCAACTTTGGATTTTAAGTCAAAAACTGTTAAAAATTATTATGGAAAGACTCTAATTACTGATATTGTGCAAAATACAAGCATTGATGGGCTTATAATAATAGATGAGGATGAAAATAATCAAAAACGGATAATTTGTACAAAAAAAGCCTTAATTACTCCTCCAAAAGATAGACCAAACGCTATTGAGATAAAAATGAACTCTGCTATGATTCAATTTGAGAATAAAGATAGGCAAGGTGAATTTAATTATGGTTATTCTAAATCAATTTCTTATTTTATTTCTTTACAAGAAGATGTGGCAGAGGATTCTGTGACATCTGGTAATGAAAAAACTACTTTGGAAATTTATAATGATGTCAAAAAAACCAGAAAAGATTTTTTAATGGAAAAACAAAACAAGGATTATCAGTATTTTACAGTTCTTGATGAAACAAAATCTTACTTGTTTGATACTGAACAGTTTCTAAAAGGAAATATCTCAAATGTTGCTTATTTTGAGAATCTACAAAAGACAGAGGTTAATATTTCATCTCTTTATGCTTTAAAACAAGATAAATCACAAAATAGACAACTAAATTACAATCTTTTAGAGCTTTATAGAAAATTTGCTTTGCCTATTGCTTGTATTATTTTTACAATTTTTGCTTCTCCTATTGGAATTTATTCAAAAAGGGCTGGTAAATCTATTGGGTTTATACTTGGATTATTTCTTTGTGCAATTTACTGGTTTTCTTATTATGCGGGTCAAATTCTTGGTATAAGAATGCTTTTGCCACCATTTATAGCGATTTTTTTTACTAATGCTTTTTTTCTGGTAATAGGTGTTTATTTTCTATTAAAAAGGTTAAAAGAATGATAAATATTCTACAAAAAATAAAATATTTCTTTATTAAAATTATAACTTTTATTATTGAGTTTACTAAATCATTGAGAAAAAAATTTTTTGTTAAAAAAGATAAAGTTGTAATAGAAGATATTCCAAAGAAAAAAAATACAAAAAATTTCCCAATTAAGAAATTTCTTTTTCCTTTAACGCTTTATAGGATGCTTTTTAGAGAATTTTTAAATTGGTTTTTGCTTGCTCAGGGTTTATTTATAATAATTCTTTTAATTATAGATTTATTTCAAAAAATTAATGATTATACGAATTCTTCTGCTTCAATTCTTAATATAGTTTATATTACTGTTCTTTTTATGCCCAAATCTATTTCTTTTACAATTCCTATAGCTGTTATGTTTGGTACAACTATGACATTAGGCACTTTTTATCAGCATAACGAACTTGTTGCTATTTATACAATTGGCGTTTCTTTGATGAAATTTACTGTTCCAATTATACTTTTTAATGTCTTGCTTTCTGGTGCTATGATATTAATTGATTCTAATGTTGTAATACCTACTGAGAGGTATAGGCTTGATTTCTTTGAAAGGGTTACAAAAAAAAGTAATGCCGAAAAGCTTGATAATGAAAACATAACAATTAGAGGCGAAAAAAATTTTTTCTGGAATGTTGGTAAATTTTATGCTAATAATAGTTCTATTCAAAATGTTATTGTTTTTAGAATAAATGATGATTATAAAGTAATTTATAGAATTGATGCTCTAAAAGCTTTGTACACTGCTAAAGGCTGGCTTTTTTATGCAGGTGTTATTAGGGAATGGGATAATGAGGGTAATTTAAAAAGTGAGACGAAGTTTCAAAAAAGAGTAATACAAATAGAAGAAAAGCCAACTGTTTTCAAAAAGTCAAGATACGAAGTTGAAAATATGACAATAGAAGAAACAAAAGAAAGAATAGCACTTTTGAAAAGATTGCAGATAGAACATAACAAAGAGCTTACTGGTTATTACAAAAAGTATTCATTTCCTTTTACATTGTTGATGGTTGCATTATTTGCAATTGGGGTTGCGACGGTTTCTAGGACAAATGTTATGATTTTAGCATTGTTTTTTTCTGTTGGACTTGCGGTTTTAGTTTATGTAATGCAAATTATTTTAGATGTTCTTGCTTCGACAGGTAAAATCCCGCCGATTGTTGGTGCATGGCTTCCTTTGATTATTTTTATACCAATAGGGATTGTATTAATTAATAGGGCAAAAACTTAATTTTTTTATAGCAAAAGGAGAAATTTATGAGTGACTTTTATGTTGGAATTGATGTCGGTGGTACATCGGCAAAAATCGGGCTTGTTAAATCTGATGGAAGTATTGTTGAAAAAACCCAGATTCAAACACTAAAAACGCCAGATTGGAAAGAAATTATTGAAGAATATGCAAAACCAGTAGAAAAATGGTTAAAAAATGGTATTAATATAAAAGGTATTGGAATGGGAACACCCGGATTTGTAAATAAAAAAACGGGGATTTTATATAATTGTGAAAATATTCCAGGTTTAATAAATGCACCTTTTGTTAGTTTTTTAAAAGATAAATTTAATCTTCCTGTAATTGCAGACAATGATGCGACATGTGCTGCTATCGGTGAACATATTTTTGGTGCAGGTAAAGATTTTTCTGACTTTCTTATGGTAACTGTTGGAACTGGTGTAGGTGGTGGACTTATCTTAAATAACAAAGTTTATAGAGGTGCTGACGGTTTTGCTGGTGAACTTGGCCATATAATAGTTGTTGCTGAGGGTAGAGAATGCTCTTGTGGAAATAAGGGTTGTATTGAGGCTTATGCTTCTGCAACTTCTATCATAAAAAGAATAAAAGATGGTATAAAAAAAGGTTATATAAAAACCTACAACGACGTAGAAACAAAAGAAATTAATGCAAAATTAATTTTTGATAGGGCACAAAATGGAGACCCTTATTCAGTTGATGCTGTTGATAGTGCGGCTCGTTATCTTGGTAGAATGCTTGGTGGATTAGTGAATCTTTTAAACCTTCAAGCAATAATTATTGGAGGCGGAGTTGCTGCATCTGGTGATTATTTTATCAAAAAGATAGAATTTTATTGCCATCAAGTTGCATGGTATATGTTTACTAAAGACTTAAAAATAATTCCAGCAAAATTATTAAATGATGCAGGAATCTTAGGGGCAGCTTCGTTAATTATAGAAGAACAAATGTAAAAATAAAATTTTGTACGATATATGCCAAATATTTCTAAAATATCATTAGAATAATTTTAATTTTAGTGAAAAAATATTGCATAGAGGCACAAAGAACACGGAGATAATATATTTTTGAGATTTTTTTAAATTTTTTTACTCTGTGTCTTTGTGTCTTTTGAGAGTCTTTAAAACATTATTATTCTAAAAAAATAAAATTATATTAAAAAATTTTTGATTTGTCACAAATTATAGACTATAAATTAATGACAATTTGAACAATTGCCATTATAAAAATTAAATATACTTATTACCTATAATTACACGATTTAATCTGTACTAATCCGTGACAATCCAATTGATCTATGTTATACTTCTTTTTAGACCAATTTTCATTCTCCTTAAAAATTTATGTAAAAAAATATTACAAAATACCGAAAATAGTATTAAATTTATTAATGAAGATTAATTTTAAATAAACGAGGCTAATTATGGCATCTTTTGATGATATTAAAAAGAAATTAAATATCGATGAGCTTGATAAAGATACACGAAGTAATATGTTTAATAAATTCGTGGAAAAAGGCGGGCAAGTCGTTGAAGAAGAGAAAAAAAAACAAAGGATTACTCATTTTAATAAAGATGTTCAAAAAACTGTGAACGAAAAAATGAAGAGGAAGAACGACGACCTCAAATCTAAGCAGGTTTATGAGGATAAAAATAAACAAAAGAGAGGTACAGGAGCTGATAACCACAAGGAAAAAAAGACAAAACGATATTTATCTGTATTTTTCAATGGGCTTTTTCAAGGGATTTTTACTTTATCAAATAAATTTACTCCTAAATTTTCGACTGGAATGCAAGATGAGTTTGGTACAATTATGTCATCTTTAAATTATGCCGCAGGACTTGTGTTAAATTTGGAAGCCGAAAAAAAATGGGAATCTTATGAAATGATAAATAGAACAGGTGCTTCAAATTATGAAATATTAATGCGAATTTACAATTTGTATAAAATAAATAGCATAACAAGAATACAAAATTCTTTTAAAAGATTTAACAATATTATATGCCCTGAGATTGTAGATGATTTGAATCTTTTTTATAAAGAAATTTTAATTTTGCATCCTTATTGGGAGACTATAAAAGAAGTAATGTGGAAGGCAATGTTAGTCTATCAAGAATTTACAAAAAGAGAGCCATTGATACCAAAGCCAAAGTTAAATAAATTTGTAGATACTCTTATGGGCTATTATTTTCCAAATATTCATATAATCTTAAACTATAATCGTGGTAATAAAATTCCTTATGAATATGGGCTTATGTATGAAAAGGCTGGCATTACCTCAGAGGAAGAATTTGGAGTTTTTGCTAGGCAAATGATTGATGAAAAAAAATTCTATTTAGCACAGATTGAAAAAGAAAAAGAAGAAAGAAAAAAAATTTTTGAAGACTCGGTAGAAAAAAAGGAAATGGATAAAATTCCAAAATATATTCAAAAAGGGTTACAAATAATCGATGGTGTGATAGAAAAGATTCCATCTAAAGTAAATAGTGATAATAAAGCTAAAAATCTTCAAAAAAATGAAAAAATGCTCCAATTTTACTATTTATTTAAAGAATTTGATGAAGAATACTCTTTTATATTGACAACTTCTCAAATTAGGCTTACAGCTCGTTCTGAAGGTGGAAAACGAATTGATGTTAAACAAGAACTTGAGGAACTTAATATTAAATTTAATGAAATAACATCTTTTTCAAGAGAATATTTTTCTTTAGTCGATCAGGTTGTAAAAGTAAATAATGACAATGCAAATAATCCTTTGGCATTACAACAAAAAATGACTTTACTTGTATCAAAAAGAGCCCAGATATTTAATGAAATAAAAGCTCGTGCTTCGATTTTTTTCAAAAGATTCTCAATATCTTTGCAAAAATTGATAAATGATTATAATGGAGAGAAATTATTGTTACAAAATGGTGATGATTTACTAAAATTTCAAAAAGAATTGGGTGAAAAAAGAAAATTTGAGAGTGTGCAGGTTATAAAGGCAATAGCAGCAGCTTTTAGTTTTACTTCGGCTTTTCATTATTATCTGACATTTGGTAAATTGAGCTCAAAAAGTCTATATATTGAAGATGATGTTGTAGAAGAGAAAAAAGAAACTCCAAATACAGAAAATATAGCCGAACAGCCAAAAAATGAAACTAAGTAGAATATTCATAATAATAAGTATTATTATTTTATTTTGTATTATTTTAAGCATAAAAGTAGTAAAATCTAACTCAATGTACCCAACATTAAAGGAAAATGATATTATATTAACAAATCCATTATTTAAAGTTGAAAAAGATAAAATTTATGGATTTGTTTATAAAAATAAAAATTATATAAAAAGAGCAATTGCAATTACTGGTAATGTTGTAGAAATAAAAAAAGGAACTATATATATAAATAGTATTCCATATAAAGAATACTATTATCTTGAAAATATGAATCCAATAAAAATTTTGAAAAATCAAGTATTTTTCAGTGGTGATAATTTCTCTGAAAGTTTTGATAGTAAAAATTTTGGTTGTGTTGATATAAAATCTATTAAATTTCAAATAATTATGATATTATTCCCATTTGATAGATGGAGAATCTTTTAATGAACAATGTAAATATTAGATTAAGAATAGTCTTAATAATTGTAAGTTTGATAAGTCTTACCGTGATAGTTAGAATTATTTATCTTTCGCTTATTGATTCAGAAGATTATAATATTTTTGAAAAAGAAGAATATATGGCAAAAAGAGGTGATATTTTCGACCGAAATGGTCATCTTTTTGCTATAAGTGACGAACTTGACTCTATTTATGCTCTTCCTTTTGAAATGACTGCAAAAAAAGAGATTGCTGCTAAATTATCTTCTATTTTAAACATAAAAGAAAAAACTATACTCGAAAAACTTCAATCTAAAAAAAATTTTATTTGGATTAAAAGACAAATAAATCCAAATCAAGCCGAAAGAATAGTAAAAGAAAAAATAAAAGGTGTTTATCTAAAAAAAGAATACAAAAGATTCTATCCAAATAAAAATCTTGCATCTCAAATACTTGGTTTTTGTGATATTGATAATCGAGGTGTTGAAGGCATTGAAAAAGCCCTTGATTCTTATTTAATCCAAAATTTAAATAGAGAAAATAGGCCAGACATAGAGCAAGAAGCATTCAACCTAACTCTAACAATTGATGCTAACATTCAAGGCTTTGCAGAATATTCTATAAGAAATGCTGTTATAAGTGAAAAAGCAGAATCAGGGAGTTTAATTTTTGTTGATGGAAAGACTGGAGAAATACTTGCTATGGCAAATTATCCAGACTTTGATCCTAATTTTTATTCAAACTATAATCAAAAAAATTTTAGAAATACTGCGATTTTTAATCAGTACGAACCCGGCTCTGTATTTAAAATTTTTACAATTGCATCACTTCTTGATTATAATGCAATAACAAAAAATGATTTTTTTGTCTGTGATGGAGTGTATCATAAAGGTAATTTAAAAGTTAAATGTACAGGAATACACGGACCGCAAAATATAGCAGGCATTTTTAAATATTCTTGTAATGATGCTACATTGCAAGCCGCAAATAGGATTGAAGGTAAAGTATTGTATGGCTACTTGAAAACTTTTGGGTTTGGAGAAACTTCTTCTTTACTTTTGACAGGCGAGCAGTCTGGATTGTTTAGAGATATTTCTAAGTGGACTGATAGGTCTATGCTTGCAGTCCCTATTGGGCAAGAAATAAGTGTAAATGCTATGCAGATGGTACGAGCTGCTACAACTTTTGTAAATGATGGGGTGATGATTGATCCTTTTATTGTAAAAAATATTTTTGATGATAATAAAAAGATCATAAAAGAATTTAGCCGAACAGAAATTAGGCGAGTTTTGAGAAAAGGTGTTTCTAAAGATATAATTAAAGCAATGGAGAGTGCTACAGACGAAATCGGCGGTAGTGCAAGAAGGCTTAAAATAGAAGGTATTAATTTTGCTGCAAAATCAGGGACAGCAGAAATTTTTGATCCAAAAACTAATAAGTATTCTGATAAAGAGGTAACGTCTTCATTAATAACAGTTTTTCCTGCAGAAAACCCACGATATATTGCTTATGTAGTATTCCACAATGTTTATCATGATGAAGAGGGTAGGGTTAGATGGGGTGGAATCATAGGTTCTAACTTACTAAATAATTTTATAACAAGACTTACTGGTTATGTGGATTTTGGTAGTGAAAATCAAATTACTGTTAAACAAAAAGATGTTTCTATTTCAAAACAATTTAAAAAACTCTCCAAATTACCAGAAATTATGCCAGACTTAATTGGTCTTTCAGGAGGTGATGCTGAAAGTATTTTTTCTAACCTAAATGTTAAAGTTAAAATTAATGGGGCTGGACTTGTCTACAAACAATCACCAGAAGATGGAACGACTCTTACAAAAGGTATGGAAATTGTTCTTTATTTGAAATAAAATATTAAGAATTATTCTAAAAATATAATCAAAATGGATTTAAACTTATGGATATTTTAACAAAAAACCTTGATACAGAAATTGTTATATCATTTTTTTTAGTTTATTAATGTCATTTGAGAATTCAAGTTTGTTTTCTTTAAATTCTTTTTTTGCTTTAAGATAATTTTTATGTATTTTGTTTCTTTTTTCTTCAATAATTTCTTTTTCTAAAACTGTTTTAATTTCGACTTTTTCGGATAAAGATAAATCTCTAACCATATCTACTAAATCGTTAAAAGTAGTTTGCATAAAATTCCTCATTTAATCTGTGTTATACTGACAATTGTCCAAATTGTCTCTATACCTTAAACGCTTATCTTTATTAATTCATTCGTATCAAACAAATTACAAATAATGTCAATTCTATTATTTATTGACCTTTTATAAGCGTTTAAGTATATATTTAGAGAATATAATATTAATTTAAATTTATTTCAATTATTATATTTTTTTATATAAAAAAATATAAAATATAATTTACTTTTTATAAATAAAATATTAAGAATTATTCTAAAAATATAATCAGAATGGATTTAACTTATGGATATTTTAACAAAAAACCTTGAGACAGAAAAGGCTTTAAAACCACTATATGGACAATTTGAAAATTCGTTATATAATGTTGAAAAAACAAAGGATGATAACCTTACATTAAAACTAAATAATAT
>MIAN01000084.1 GCA_001829125.1 Spirochaetes bacterium GWB1_27_13
ATTGGCACATTTAACACTTTTGCAAGTATTGCGAATGTTTTTTTAAATTCCATAAGATTACCATCGCGAGTTCTTGCACCTTCTGGAAATATTACTACATTTTTATTATTTTTTAAAACAAGGGCAATTTTTTGTAAAGACATTTTGAGATTTGTATTTATATTCACAGTTATTATATTTGAAGAATTTGTTATAAATCTACCTACCTTATGTTTAAAATGTTTTTCATTTGCCAAAAAGAATGTGTCTTTCAAAAATCTATTTTTAAGTCCAGCGTTAATTAAAAACGCATCTACAAAACTTTGATGATTTGGAGTTATGATATATGGCGGTTTTGGCATTGTATTCAAACCTTTTACTTTTAGTCTATAATATACCTTAAAAGGTAACCAAAGAAAAAATTTTGTAAGAAAAGAAAAAAATGGTTTTGATTTAATTTTTACTGTCTCAATATTTTCGAGTATTTTATCCCAACCTGTTTCTTCTGCCTCAATTTTTGTCTTTTTTTCTTGCATATATAAAGCAATTTCTTTTACAAGAGGATGTGAGGCAATGTCTTCTGTTGTTACAGTAATTCCAAAAGAATGCTCCAAAAAGCTTATAAATTCAACCTTTTCTATTGAGTCAAGCCCCAAATCAAGTTCTATATGACTTTCTGGGTAAACTTCTTTTTTTACTGCATGCGCTAAATAGTTTTTAATTAGAGAATATTCTTCAAAATCAAGGTCTATCTCATGTTTTACTTCTTTTTTTTCATCTTGCGTAAAAATTTGTGAGAAAGCAAAGCGTTTTAGTTTGCCAATACGGGTTTTCGGCAGTTCATCAGTAACAATTTTAAAATTAAATATTTTTTTGAAATCCCTTGCCATTTTATTATACTGGTCTAAAACTTGCCATTTCATAGTCTCAAATATATTTACAATATTCATCTTTTTTAATTCATCGATATTTGGTAAGATCAAAGCGAATATTTTATCATCTTTTGCAAAAACGCCTATTTCTTTAATAAGGTCTGGATTGAGTTCCATTATTTTATTTTCTATTTCCTCTGGGTTTACTTTTTTACCGTTTTCTAATACCAAAAGTTCTTTTTTACGTCCAGTAATAAAAATATAACCATCGTTATCGATATAACCTTCATCCCCTGTATAAAACCACCCATCTTTAATCACTGCCTCAGTTTCTGTTTGTTTATTATAATAGCCAACCATTACATGGTCGCCTTTAACAACAATTTCGTCATCAACTATTTTAACTTCAACATTGCAAAGAGGTTTACCAATAGAACCTTTTCTAAATACACTATGTGTATTGTTTGCTGTGTTTAGAGGAGAGGTTTCTGATAATCCATATCCTTCTGTCATACTAAATCCAAGTACTCCAAAGTCTTCCATTACTTGATCTTTTACCTTTGAGCCACCAGTAAGAAAATATCTAATCTTTCCACCAAATAATTTATGTACTTTACCAAATATGATACGGCTAAATTTTTTATTCCTAATTAGTTTACATAAGGCAAAGAATAAACGAGTAATACCTTTTGAATTTATTTTATCCATAATTGCTTTATGAAAAAGATTGTAAAGTCTTGGGATACCAAAAAGTATTGTCATTTTATATTTTTGGAATGTGGAAAGAATTACATCACTTGATAGTTTTTCTACAATAACAATAGTAACGCCAAGCCAAAATGGAAAAAGAACAGTGCCTGTAAGAGGATAAATATGATGAAACGGTAAAATTACTGCAAAAATATCCGCACTATTCATAATATTCAAAGCATTAATCCCAACTATATTAGTCAATAGATTCTTATGTGTAAGCATTACGCCTTTGGGGTTGCCTGTAGTGCCAGATGTGTATATAATAACAGCAACATCATTATCATCGTTTTTTACTTCTTCTTTTTTGATAACATCAGAGAATACCATTTCTTCAAATACTAATATTTTTGGTTTATGTTTTGATAATGATATAGCATTGGTAAGTGCTGGTTTGTTTTCTGCTGATGTAAAAATTAATTGCGGAGTACAATCATCAATTATATAGCTAATTTCTTCTGGGCTAGCCATAAAGTCTATTGCAACATTAGTACCACCATTATACCACACAGAAAAAAAAGCATATATCCATTCTGGACGATTTTCTGCAAAAATACCGACCATTGCACCTTTATCAATTGTATAGAGTTCACTATATCGAGTTATCTCTACGATGAGTTTTTTGTAACTTATTTCTTCATTGTTATAAATTATTGCTGTCTTCGCAAAATCTTTTACAAACATAAACACTTCCTATTTTAGATGCTAATGAATATAATATATAAAATAATATAATTTAGAGAATATGCAAGAAATTATTTCTTTTTTAATAAAATAAAAAAATATGTAAAATTTTTGAGTATTTTTTACATTATTATTAACTCAAATTTCGATTTAATAAAATAAATCTCAGATAAACAATGAAATTCACGAAAAATTGAATAAAACTTTAATAAAAATATATTATATGTTAATTATATAATACTTTTAGGATAAAATCATTCTTTTTTATTAAAATTTTTTAGTGTTAAAATTTATACTAAATGTAATTTAACATTCGAGTTATTATTTATTTATATAATATATCTTTTTCTATTTCTTCGATTTTACTATTTAATTCTTTTGAAGTTGCAGCAAGCATATTATAAAAAGTATCCAGTACTTCCGACCTATGTCCAAATAATTCAAAATGATATTTTTCATATTTAATATCGGGTTTATCGGTAAGAAAAAATACTTTATACCCAATATCCAAATCATGACTTAATAAATCATCTTTTAATTTAACACCTGCTCGGTTAACCCTCTCAATACAAATTGATGAAATTACTGGAGTTAGATTATTAACACAATCATCTTGATATTCTTGTTTTTCAAATAACATTCTTTCTACGTAACACCGCGACTAAATTAATCAAAATTTATTCGTTTTCTTTGCTCGTCAAGGAACGACGGGCATCTTCGGGGCAAGATAATAATACCATAATTTTTTATTTTTAACAAACAATCTTACAATCTGTCTTGCGGGATAACGGTTTGCCACTAAGGGAAGGTTTTGGTACTCCTCAAGCCACCTTACTGGCTGTTAGGCGATTTACTCGGTGCTATTTTTATGTTTTTTCTTATAATAATAATTGTTATTATAATAGATGCTATAGTAAAAACAATTATTATTCCTAAAAACTCTATTTTGTACGGAAATTTTGTATATTTATATCCATTATCTAAGTAATACCTTTCAAGTTTAATTAATTTATCATCTCCTGCTCCAAGTGATTGCCAATTTATACCATAATAATCATTATCATCAAACCAATATAATTCTTTGGTTAAATGATTAACATGTAAACAATCAACTGTTGCATAACTAATAATAGGTATAAAAATAATAATTAAAATAAAATACATTTTCATAATTTTAAAAACCTTCTCCACCCTGAGCATTTTGTCAACGATACGCATGAAGTTTTGCCATAGCGTGCCAGCGGAGGCAAAATATGACGGAAAAGATGCCTAACTCGGTACTCCAACGCAGCATATACACGCTGTTAGATGCCGTGCTACACATTTTATATCAATTCTTTTTCCATCCATACTACATCAAAATATTTATCGAATTTTTTACCCACATTTTTAAAATTTCCACATTTACAAAATCCATTTTTCAAATGAAATTCAATACTTTGTTTATTTTCAGATGAAATGTCGGCTAAAAGTCTTTTTATTCCCATATTCTTAGCAGCTTCTTCAAGTTTTTTTAATACCGTTGTACCAATTCCTTTTCCAGTAAATTCCTTTTTTATAAAGTAACTTACTTCAGCCGTTTCTTTAAAAACTGGGAAAGGATTGTATGGTCTTAATAAACAAAATCCAATTATTTGATTTTCAGTTTTTATTACAAATGCTGGATACATCTTAGCAATATCTAAAAAACGTGAAAAAAACTGATTTGGTACTTTACTTTCAGGATATGCATAAAATGTATTTTCAATATAATAATTGAAAATGCTTATAACTTCGTTTTCGTGTTCTTGAGACATTGGTTCAAATGAATAATTCATAAACTCTCCTTTATAAAATATTTTTGTGCAGCATTACATCTAATGTATGGCAATATTTCTGATAGATTGCTATACATTGTACGCAGTTATTTTTCTTCGGCTAAAAGACCATATGCATAACAATCATGCCAAATTGGATTATTGTCTTTATCTCTTCGGAAAAAGGCTTTTTCCTTAAAATGACCTTCTTTTCTCATACCAATTTTTTCCAATACTTTCCATGACGGTATATTCTTAGGATTACAAAATGCAACAATTTTGTGTGCATGGTATTCTGTAAAACCAAATTTAATTATTCCTTTACATGCTTCTGTTGCATACCCTTGATTATGATATTTCGGGTTGAAGATATATCCTAACTCCCAAGTCATAAATTCAATTGGTTCAATTTGTTGAAAATAGAGATGACCTATCATCTTATTTTGATCTTTTAGAATTACCGGAAAAAATGATTTTCCTTTTGATCTTTCAATGGAAATAATTTTTACTTCTTCAATTGAAATGGGATTACCTGGTTCAAACACATACGTTTCAGGTAAAGATAAATACTCAAAAAGATCTTTCCAATCTTCTGGATGATGATATCTTATGATTAAGCGTTTTGTTTCTATCAATCCTAATTCCTTAAAAAAATAATTACGTACACCGGTTTGTCAGTTACAGAAGTTGACCGCATATCACATTATACTTCAATACAGAATAAAAAATCAACAGAAATATATATAATTTTCGCTCAATTTGGGTTGAGATGACGCTCCATCGTAACATGCAACTTGCTATTAGATAAAGGACTGTGCGATATAAAGAAAAAAATTAGCCACGTATGGCGGTTTAGTTAATCTCGTGTTTTATATTTATTTAAAATATTATCAATTTCTTGTAAACCCTTTGTATTTTCTACTCCTGTTTCCAAAACTATTTTCATCGAATTATTTACATCACTAATACTATTAGCAATTTCATCAACTTTTATTGTTGTACTATTAGACTTTAAAGTTACATTTTCCAAAGACTCTTTAATTATAAATGATTTTCCTGTCATATTTTTTGAATTATTTTTAACAATTTCACTGGATTTTTTTAATAAAGATAATGCTTGCAAAATTTGATTGCTTCCAATTGATAAATCATTCATTGCGTTTCTAATTTCAATCATACCATCAGATACATCATCAATACTTATGATAATACTTTTAAAATAATCCCCGGTTTTGCTCGATGATTTTTTTGATATTAATATATCCTCAACTACTTCTTTTAAGGAATTGGATATTTCTTTTGAATTCTTTGAGGTACTCTCAGATAATTTTCTTATTTCATCTGCAACTACAGCAAATCCTTTTCCATATTCTCCAGCATGTGCAGCTTCGATCGCTGCATTCATTGCTAATAAATTAGTTTGTGATGCTATGTTATTTATTACTTCTAACATTTCAGAAATTATTTTTGTTGAATTTGTAATCTTATTTATTATATTTATAGTTTCTTCCATCTCTTTTTCACCGAGGTTAGCTATATTCTTAAGATTATTAATAATTTCGTTTTTAATTTCAACTGTATTTTTAATATTATGTATTGAACTTATCATCTCTTCAATTGAAGAAGATGATTGATTTATTTCAATGGCTTGAGAAATCATTTGATCTTCAGATTTAATTGAAAAATCATTAATATCAAAAGATAATTCTTTAGATTTTAATATATCAGTATCAAGCAAACTCATTTCGCATTTTATATTTTCTATCTTATTTTGAATTTCTGAGAGTATGGTTGAAGAAGTTTGAGAAATTGATGATAACATAATATTTTGGTTTAAAGATTTGCTAAAATTATTCTTTAAAATATTTATCATTTGACTTAATTTTTCAATAAGATCATCAAAATGATTTATTATTGTCTGTAAAATACTTGAACTTCTTTTATTCTCAAGACTCATTCTTATCATTAAGTTTCCATTTGATACTTCCTTAATAATTGATGCAAATTTTATATTTAAATTATTTTTTTCAATATTATTTTTAAAATAGAAAATTGTTATTAAAAGTATTAATATAGTTATGAATAACAATGATATTATTTTAATAATAAATAATATATTTTCATTACTAAATGATTTTTCATAAACATTGTTATTAATCAAATATGCTAGTTTCCAATCTTTACTGCCACTCGTTTTAATCTCTGTCAAAATTAAATTTTCTTTTTTTTCTTTAATGCTAATTTTAACTTTTTCAACTAATCCGATATTTCTTCTATCAAAAATATATATTTGAAGTTTATCATTAAATAATAAAAAATATTCGTAATCAACCGGCATTTTTAAACCAATTTTTTCAGCTTCTTTTTTATCTTCATCAGTTAAAATTAGAAAAGGTAAATTTAATAAATTTGCTTCCAATATATTAGAACGAAATATTGCTGATATAACTCCTTTTAGATTATTATCTTCGCCATAAAATGGCACTGAATATAAAATACCATATGCATCTTTTATATTGCCTCGACTTTCAGATAAATATTGAGTATTATCACAAGTTCTCATTTCAGAAGAAAAGATTGCCGGAATATCTACAAGATTTTCAAAATTAAATTTTGGAAAATTATCTTTAAAATATTTAATTTGCTTTGGATAATATTCATATTCAGATTCTTCATACTCTTCCGGATAGTCAGTATATTTTTCTTTATCGATTTTTATATTTTTTTGAGGTCTATCTTTTAGAATTATAGAATCAAACATAAAAAAAGGAACTTCATTATTTTTGTAATCCAATCCTTCTAAAATACAATATAATTCAGAAATGGCAAAATTATTTGCAATATTATTATATATCTGTTGTACTGTTTGATATGCATCTTTTGAAATTCTACCTTGTTTTACAATATCTTCAGTTTCTGATTTTCTATTTTTACCTTTAATATTTCTTATACTTGGTAATAATGAAATAGTTCTAATTGATTCATACATCTGATTAAAGAATAATTCTATATTTTCTTTTTTATGTTGAAATTTTATTGATGATAAATTATTTTTTAATTCATGTTTAATAGACTCAATTTTACTTTTATGAGAATATAAAAAATATAATATAAATCCAATAAATAATAATATTATGATAATTATAGAAACAAAAAAAGAAATATTCTTAGATATTGTTTTTATCATTAATTTTCCTTAATTCACTTAAATATTAATAATTCCCAGTTTTTATTGCTTGCACGGACGCAGGCCTCTTATTAAAAAATATTCTCACACAGTCTTTATCTAATGGTTCGCCGATATATGTCATTTTAGGCTTATTTTAATATAATCTATCATAACCAATTAATAAATCAACTATTTTATCAAATATTTGCCAAAAATGACCCCGTAAGGGCGGAACGAGTATTTCGAGCGAAGATATATCGGTTGTTAGATGTCGTTTTTGGGCAATGGGTTACTCCAATTTTCTATTTTTAAGCCATCTATTTTATTAAAATGATTTTCATTGTTTGTTATTAAAGTATAATTATATGATAAGGCTGTTACACCAATCAATAAATCAAAATCACTTGTTATATTTCCAGTTTGTTGCATTTTTGCTTTTATCTCGCCAAATAATTCTATTATAGTCTTATCTATTTTTATAATTTCAAATGTTTCAGATATTCGTTTAACTATAGCTGTATTTTTTTCTATATTTTTTGATTTTTTTGCTCCAAAATATAATTCTCCATAACTTATTACAGAAATTGCTTTAGGATAATTTGAAAAACTTTTAAAATTATTTATAACTATTTCATTATTTTTAAGACTATAAATTATTATATCTGTATCAATCAAATATGCCATTATCAAACCTTTGATTTGTATTTCTTGAACTATAAATATCATTTATTATTTCATCACTAGTTCTATTATCATCCCATGATCCAGATAATTTCAAAAACTCATCAGTCATATTCTTATTTTTATTATTTGGTTGGTTTAAATAACTCTCTATAATCTTGATGACTTCTTGACTTACAGATCTATGTTCTTTTTTGGCGAGATTTTTTAAAGAAATATATAACATTGAATCAATATCTTTTACTTGTAAATTAGCCATCTTCAGTACCTCATTATTAATTATATAATAACTTCATGAATTGTCAATAAATATTCATGAACTAAAATTTTATTTATGAGAAAATATGATAACTTTTTAAAAAGTTCTTGACTTTTCTCATAGACGCAAAATGTGCCGCAGACCAAGCCTGTACTCCAGCACAGCGTTTTAGTCGCTGTTAGACGACATATTTTTTATGAGATATTCAACACAAACATACTGGTGAAAGCGAGTATATTAACAAGTTGATGTGCATAAATCCCATATTTGATTGTAGATGTTTTTTTTGCAACAAATAGCCATAAAGCACCCATTATCAGTGGACCACCAATTAAATTAGTTGCCCCACCTTGGTAATTAAATTTAAGAAATAAAAATGCAGAATGATTTGCTGAAAATAATATTACACTAATTATAGAAATAATAATAAAATTCTCTTTGAACTTAGCAAGGATAAATCCTCTCCAAAATATTTCTTCAAGAATACCGTTCATTAGTCCAAGTAATATTCCTACAATCAATAATGATAATCGTATATTTGGTATAATAGGCAAAAAAGCTACAATGAGAACACCGATAACCGGAATAAAACAAATTAATGATATTAAAAGGGAATTTGATTTCCCAAAAATGCTTTTGAGTTTTTCGGATAAAGTATTGTCTTTAATCGCGAAAATCAGAGAAACAATGATTATGTAGAACCAATAAGATAAAAGAGACAATATTAAACTATCCAGTTTGTTAAAAATTCCACTAAATAATTGAAACAATATTATGGTATATGGAATTACAAGACCTTGAAAAAAAAGTAATAGATATTTTTTCATAGTAAAATCCTCATAAAAAATATGTCGCCTAACCACAATTATCCAAATTTCATAATTATCTAAAAATTATAAGATTTTTTTCTAATCTTGTAAACGAAAATTAATATTTTTGATTTTAATTAATATGGAGGAATATACTTAACGAACTCTAAATAGTAAATAAATTTTATTAAAAAATAACAATTTAAAAATCAAAATTTACCACAAAGAACATATTATTAAACGATGATATGCTATTTCACGAATAATTAGAGACTATTTCAATAAAAAAGATGATTTTTGAAATTTATTGAAGTTTTCAATCAAAATTGTTTTCTTATCGCATTTTCTTCGTGTCTTTAGTAGTTTAAACTAATTCTTGAGGCGATATTATTCTGATTGCCATTTAAAAAATGATTGGGTATATATTGCTCTTTTTCGATTGTTCTTTATGAAATATAATTTTTATAAATAAAATTAATTTTGATATACTTACAATTTATTATATAAAAATATTAATTGACTTTTACAAGCGTAAATATTATTATTTATACATAATGAAAACTATTATAGAATTCTATAACAATGATACTAAAATCAAAACAGATGGCGGCGATCCGATGGAAATTGAAACTTCCAGCCGTAATTTAGGATGGGATGGAATTATACTTGAAAAAGGATATTCTCCATATTTTTGTCTTGAAAATGTCATAACTAAATATTTTTATTTTGCTCTGAAAGATTCGGATCTGCATTTTCAGGCAAAAATAAATAATGATTTTATAAATCATATAACGATACCCGGCAACGGGAATATATGGATAAATCCGCCAGATACACCATTTTCATATAAAAGCAATGAAATTTGTTTTTTTATTATTTTTACAATAGAAAAAAAAACTTTATTTAAAAATATTGATTCAATGATTGTGGAAAAGCTTGAATTCTTACAAAAATGGGATATTGAGGATAATAATTTAAAGAATATAATTGAACTTTTTTATAATGAAGTACAAAATGAAGGTAGAAATGGTAAATTGTATATAGATAATCTTGTTAATTTATTTTCTTTTTATTTTATCAATAATTACTCAAATTATGATAGTCTTATTAATAATAAAAACTGCAAATCAAGGTTTTCTCCCAGAGATATTTTGAAAATCAAGGAATTTATTATTAAGAATATTGAGAATAATCTCACGATAGATATATTAGCTGAGCATGTCAATATGAGTAAATTTTATTTTTTAAGAGAATTTAAAAAATCATCAGGAATTACTCCTTATCAATTTTTATTGCAGGAAAAACTTAATAAATCAAAAGAACTTTTATTAAATCCAATAAATCAAATATCTGATATAGCATATAAATTAGGATTCAGCGATCAAAGTCATTTTTCAAATTTATTTAAAAAATCATTTGGCATATCACCAGGTCAATTCAAAATAAATTCTAATTTATAAAAGCAATTTTCTTCAATAAAAAATAGCAATAAACTTCAATACAAAATTTAATCTTTTAATTATTATTCATAATATAAATGAGAAAAAGATGCACAACCCTTGGGACATCAAGCCATCCGTTTAGAATATCATGCGGATACGGCGGAAACATAAGAGAATAAAAGGGGCGTGGGTATAGATATAAATGAGGCAAAGTATGAAATATTTGTCACAATAAAGCTTTGGTCGAGAATGGAGCGTTGAGAGTCAACTGTACACATAAGACATCTCAAGTTCCCAAAAAGATAAAAAATATCACAAAAATAATTATTTATTATAAAGGAGAATAATATTATGTCTTCCATTGAAACACAGTTTCTCAATCTTAGTACTCATCACTTGCTATATTCGGGCATCGATCCCAAGACTACATTGAAAGGAAGTGCTTCTGGCAAAACGATTTTTTTGTCAGGTGCATCACGAGGCATTGGGCAGGCAACTGCTATAGCCTTTGCTCAGGCAGGAGCAGAAGCAATCTATATCACTGCAAGATCGGAAAAAGAGCTTGAAGAAACTAAGACTAAAATAACAGAGGCAAATCCAGAGACGCAATGCCTATATATGGTTTGTGACGTGACCGATGCAGACCAAGTCAAAACATCTATTGACGATTGTGTGACCAAATTCGGTAGCATCGATGTTGCGGATGCCAATGCCGGTTATCTTGATAAATGGAGCAAGATCGGCGAATCGGACATCTCCAGTTGGTGGTGGTCATGGGAAGTCAATCTAAAAGGCTCATATTATGTAGCCCGCTATTGCCTCCCCCATCTTATCGAATCCGCACGTAAGTATTCTGCCAATGGATCGACAGGTGGTCATTTGATACTCATTTCATCTGTTGGAGCTCAACTGCTGACACCAGGAGCCTCAGATTATCAGACGTCCAAGCACGCTATCAATCGTCTTTGCGAATTCATAAATCTTGATCATGGCGAAGACGGCATAAAATGCTTTGCCATCCATCCTGGAGGGGTGCCTACAACTCTAGCCAAGAACATGCCTGAGGCAATTCATTCCCATCTGGTTGACAAACCAGAATTAGCCGCAGGATTTATTGTTTGGCTTTGTTCTGGAAAAGCTGATTGGGCTAAAGGGCGTTACTTGAGCAGTAACTGGGATGTTAATGAATTATTGCAAATGAAAGATCAGATCATCAATGACGATCTACTGGTGAATCGTTTGCGAACAAAGGCTTGAGACATCTTAAGGTAAGAAATATAATAATTTTTATTTATAATTTATAAAAAGGAGACTAATAATGGAAATATTAAAATCGACACGCAATGGAATAGGCATGCCTCTCGTGGGATTTGGCACCTATCAATTATCAATTGATCAAGCCGAATTCTGTGTAAATGAGGCACTTAAAGCTGGATTTAGACATATTGATTCAGCTGAAGGATACAATAATGAAGAGGGCACTGGCAAAGGGATAAAAGCATCTGGTGTTTCAAGGGATGATATTTTTGTAACCACTAAACTTTTTCCCGGATATAAACAGTGGGGTGCTCCCGAAAAAAATTACAAACAGACCATTGAAACACTAAAAAATCAACTCAAACAGCTTAAGCTTGACTATGTTGATCTTTACCTTATACATGCTCCACTATCAGAACTTAGACTAGAACAGTGGAACGCTCTTGTAGAGCTAAAGAAATCAGGACTGACCAAGCATATTGGAGTGGCAAACTACAATGAAGAGAGAATTAAAGAGATTTTGGATGCAGACATGGCTAAACCTGAGGCAAACCAAGTAGAATTTCATCCAATTTGTGCCCAGATTGAATTGACCAGATACATGAAAGAGAATTCAATCTCACCGATTGCATATAGCTCGCTTGCTCCCCTTTCAACCTGGCGATCTGAAGAAGGACAAGGTGGAGACGTTCTTGCCGAGATAAAAAAAGAATGCCAATTGGTCACAAATGAAATTGCGACAAAACTTAAGGTATCAGAAGCCAAATTGCTCTTGAGGTGGGGATTGCAGCACGGCTATTGTGTATTAACGAAAAGCAGTAACCTAAAACGCATCCAAGAAAATTTAAATGTATTTGATTTTGAAATTCCTGATAACGACATGGAGCGTTTGAATCGGCTAAATCAGAATCAAGCATTCGCTTGGGCAGCCAATGGTCTTAATCCAATGGAAGTCGCTCCCCCCCTCAAATAAATTGTATCATAAAAAGGAGAGAAGAGATGAAGATTCTAGCAATCGCCAAAGTTGATCCTCAAACAACTCTTGAGAAAATACAACCCCATATTGAAGCAGAAGTGAAATGCGCATGGAAACTGTACAAAGAAGGTAAAGTTCGAGAAATGTACAATTGTCAAGATCGTCGTCTGGGGGTTGTGTTTGTTCTTGAATGTAACAGTGTTGATGAAGCTCGAAAAAACCTTGATGAATTACCTTTTGTTCGTGAGAAATTAATCGAGTTTGAAATTATTCCCCTTGGTCCATTTTCTTACTTTGAAACGCTTTTTAGAGACTATAAGCCTCTACAATAGGAATAATAGTCGAACTTCCGTTATTTCACTCATGGGCAAAAAATTTTAATTAACCATAGTACAAAGAGGACATTCTTATCAATAAGTCCTCTTTGTATTTTATATATAAGGAGTTATGTTATCATACTGAGTATTTCATGAAATACTTTGTCGTATGCAGCAGTTTTGCTCTCTACTACAGTACTCTTTGAAGAGAATTCTTCTAAAAAGAATATAAAGTAAAAAAATAACTTTTTACTTTGCAAAAAACATATTCATATTGTATATTATACTAAAAAAAGGATTTTGCTAATATGAAAGCATTTAACTGTTATTTTGTTGATAAGAAAATATTAAAAACTTTTATTACAGAAAACAGGATAAAAGAATACGATTCTATTTTAATACAGGTATTCTCAGGTAATAACAATCCACAATTCATTAAAACCTTAACAGAAACTCTAAAATCGGCACTTCCTCAGGCTTCAATAATGGGAACAAGTTCATCAGGTGAAATATTGAATGGAGAATACTCTCAAATGAAAGTCGTTCTATCATTCATGTGCTTTGAGAATATAAAAGTTAAAACAGGAATAGTACTTGATGATAAAGCTAATCTGTATCAATCAGGTAAATATTTAGCAGAATCACTTATAAAAGAAGATACAAAAGCAATACTCGTTTATTCTCAAGGAAACTTAAGTGAAAAATTTGAACCGTCTAAATTTATACAGAGTATAAATGATGTTAATCCGGATGTAATGTTAGCTGGCGGTGCAGCAAGTAGTATTTCAACAGGAATGGGAACGTACTCAACAAACAATTTAGTCAGAACCCATGTTTTTACAGAAGAAGGCATCTCATCAAATACAGCAGTTGCATGTACTTTCAATGGAAAATACTTACAGACTTTTAATGACTATAATCTTGGATGGAAAACAATAGGCAAAAAAATGGTCATAACAAAAGCAGTAATTCAGGTAAGTTTTTCCAGAGTTTACGAAATTGACAACATCCCTGCAAAAGAGATTTACAGAAAATATTTTGGTGATCAAGTTGCTGATAACCTCCCTTCTTCCGCTCTTAATTTTTCTTTTGTAATTAAACGGAACGGGATGGAGATAGACGCAACACCATTAAATATATATGATGATGGTTCAATACTCTATTCTGCTATGCTAAACGAAGGAGAGGTCGTGCAATTTGGTCTTGGTGATGCAGATATTATCCTCGATGAAGCTTATAACGGAGCAAAAAGACTTGCAAAACACTATCCCGAAGCAATTTATATTTATACATGTGCAACAAGACCATTGATGCTAAGTCATGTAACCAAGAATGAACTTATCCCATATAAAAATATAGCTCCATTAAGCGGATTTTTTACAAATACCGAATATTATCATTATAGAAACAACCATTATTATTTAGGCAAAACAATGACAATTTTTGGTCTGTCAGAAGTAAAACCTGAAGATAGAGCCAGTTTACCTGAAATTGAAATCAATTCGGGAATAATGGATGAAGAAAAATTAACTTCACTTCTTGCAATGACGAATATGCTGCAACAGATGACAAGTGAGTTGGAGATTGAACACAAACGTTCTGAAGAACTATTGCTCAATATTCTGCCTGCACCAATTGCAGAAATACTAAAAAATGGAAATCAAACAATAGCTGATAGAATTGATGATGTAACTATATTATTTGCAGACCTTGTCGGCTTCACAACGCTGGCATCAAAAGAGGATCCTGAAAAACTTGTTAATATCTTGAATCAGATGTTTTCGATTTTTGATATTTTGGTAGAAAAATATAAGCTAGAAAAAATAAAAACCATTGGCGATGCATACTTTGTAGCTGGCGGTGCCCCATTGCCTTTGGAAAACCACACAGAATTAACAATAAAATTCGCCATTGAAATGCAAGAAACAATTAAAGACTTTCGCACTCAGTACTACCCAGATCTAGACCTTCGGATCGGTATCCACTGTGGACCTGTAATAGCAGGAGTACTTGGGACTAAGAAGTTCACATACGATCTATGGGGCGACACAGTAAATACAGCAAGCAGGATGGAGTCTCACGGTGTTCCCGGCAGAATTCAGGTATCCGAGCAAGTTTACAACAGACTAAAAGACCACTACACCTTTGACCCTCCCCGCCTAATAGAGATAAAAGGCAAAGGAAAAATGAACACCTACTTATTAACAAACTCATAAACAGGATGTCGCTAAATTGATTTTTGGGTTTTAACTTAGCTATTTACTGATAAATAAATTTTATTAGATTTATTTGAGTTTTTAATAATAATTATTTTTCTTATCGCATTTTCTTCGTGATCTTCATGGTTTAAACTAATTCTTGAGACGATATTATTCTATTGCCATTTTTAGAAGCGTTTAAGTATATAATTCTTTTATATTCAAATATACTCAAAATTCAATAAAAGATTCAAAAATATTAACAGAAATTAAAGATTTTCATATTATAGAGTGGAAAAAAATTATAAAAAAATATAATCTTGATAATTGAAAATAAATATTTCTAATTTAAATATCATTCTAAATCTATACATCATCCTTTTCAATTTCATTCAAAAAAGAATTCATTCTTATTACAAGATTTTCAATTTCTATGTTTAATTGGTCAAAAACATTGTTAGCATCTAATAAATCTTTATTTTTAGCCATTAATTCAAGTTTCGCAACTAACTCTTTACCGGTCTTAGAAAAAAAACCAACTGAACTTGAAAATTTATGAGAAACTGCTCTAAGGTTTTCAGCATCTTTATTTTCAATGGCATTTTTAATTTTTGTAAGATATAAAGAATAACTATCATTTTTAATAAATAGTTTAATCATATCTTCTGCTAATTTTTTATTATCTTTTAATATAGTTATAAATGGTAGATTAAAATTATATCTATCCAAATCTATATTTTGAGTTTTTGTGATTAAGTCAATGTCTAAATTTAAAATTTTATTTATTTCTTCATTTAAAAGCTTAAAATTAATGGGTTTACTAATATAGCCATTCATTCCACTACTAATACAAAGTTCGCAGTCTTCATTCATTGCATAAGCAGTCATTGCAATAATAGGAGTATCATGATTTATAACGTTTGAAGTTTTATCCCTTATAATTTTGGTAGTGGCTATTCCATCAAGTTCTGGCATATTTATATCCATAAGGATAATATCAAATGATTTTTTTTCAAGTTCCTCGATAGCCTCTTTTCCATTTGATACCAACGTCAATTTATGTTTTGAAAGAAATTCAGATATAACTGTCTGATTTAACTCATTGTCTTCTACTATAAGAATATTAAGATTTTTAGTAATAATATCTTTACTACTTGTATTTTTTAGATAATCGGTTTTTATGAACATCTGTTTTTCAAAAGACATCACAAACCCAAATTTTGAACCTTTTCCCTCATTACTTTCTACATAAATTTTTCCACCCAAAAGCTCTATAATTTTTTTTGAAATAACAAGCCCAAGTCCAGTCCCTCCAATTTTTCTCGAATTTTCAACAGAAACTTGAACAAAAGGTTGAAACAAAAAATTTATCTTGTCTTTAGAAATACCTATACCTGTATCTGTCACACTAAAATTTAATAAAATATGTGTATCCGTTTCTTCTTCAATAGTAATATCAAAAACAACCTGCCCTTGATTTGTAAATTTTATTGCATTACTCCCAAGATTTAAAAGAATTTGTTTTAATCTAACAGAATCTGTTTTAATAGGAGGTAATTTCTCATTTACATTAAAAATTAAATCAATATGCTTATTATGAGCCAAAGGAAACAAAATTCCTTTTATATTATTCATTATTTGCGTTATTTTAACATCTTGAAAATCAAAACTTATTTTATTTACTTCGATTTTTGATAAGTCCAAAATATCATTGATGATAACAAGCAAATTATTTCCAGCAGAATCAATAATATCTACAAATTCTTTTTGTTTTAGATTAAGAGCTGTTTGAGAAAGTAATTGTGCCATACCGATAATAGCATTCATTGGAGTACGAATTTCATGGCTCATGTGTGCTAAAAAATCACTTTTTGCCTTATTAGCCTTTTCTGCTTCATCTTTTGCAATATTTAGCTCATTTGTCCTTTCTTTTACTTTGTCCTCCAAAAAATTTTGATAAATAACAAGTTTTTCCATCATTTTGCTAAAACTTTTTCCGAGTTCCCCTATTTCATCTTGTGAATAAATTTCTATCTTTTTTGAATAATCTCCATTTGATATATCCTCTGTTATTTTTACTAATGATTTGAGAGGATTTGTAATTAGTTTTGATAGATAATTTGAGATAACAATTGATAAAAATAGTATAATAACAAAAGATATAAAAAAAGAAATAAATTCTACGATATCCTGTTTTTCTATTAAACTATTAATGGAATTATACATAAAATTACAATTATTTTCTGCATTTAAAAAATTATTTTCAATATTTTCAACGATTTTTATCTCTTTATTAGTAGAATCTACAAGTTTATCAAAAAAACTTTGATAATCATTTGTTGTATTATAAATTTTGTAGGCTAAAATTTTATTTTCAGTAGAATTAGATTTATTTCTAATATCTAAAGAAAGTTCTTTTATTTCGTAGATTAAAGAATTTATTTTTGACACATCACTTATTGTTGAAGAAAATATATATTCTCTTTCTGAAACACTTAATAAAAAAACAAGTTTTGTTAATTTAATTAGTTTTAAAGAATCAAATTGACTTTTTGTAAAATCTTCTATTATATTTATGAGATTATTGGATTTATTTAGTAAATTACTTTTTAATGCTTTTATTTTATCTTCTAAAATTATAAATTCATTAAAATTTTTCAGATAAGATTGTAGAGAATATTCTATATTGTTAAAATTCTCCAAATAAATAGTCTTATAAAACTTTCTCTTTTCGGAATTATTAAAATTTATTGATTTTTCGATTAATTCTAATGTTTTATTAGTAATATCTCTTTTTTTATGTATAACAAAATCATTTTTTAGTTGATTTATTTCATGAATACTCATTTGTATTTTAGTTATACTATTCATTCGTTCTATTCTTTTAGAAGTGTTTAACATATTATAAAAATTAAATATAGCATTTATTCCTATAAATAGAATAATAAAACTAAAACCTATAAAAAGTTTTCTTTTAAACTTTAAATTAATGAATTTTTTATATATTTTATCAGCAAATATTTTAATTTGAATAGTTATTTCCATTTTAATCTCTTTTAAAGAATTTTTTTTATAATAACTATTATTATTGTCATTATATAGTTTAAATATTTATTATTCCTTAATTTTTTTATCTATATTCTCTAAAATAGTTTTGTAAAGTTCTGGAAACTCAATAAATTCTGCAAATGCGTTTAATCCAATCTCAGCAATCTCTGGCGATGTTGCAAGATCATAATTAAAAGCCCAATTTGGAGTATTTTTAATAATATTGACTGTATTTTTTTGAAATTCTCCATAAAATGACTCAGGAACATTTATATTTGGAGCAATATTACCAATATATTTACTTATAAGCATCTGTGACTCAGTTTTAGAAAAATGATAGATGACTTCTTTCGCTCCCTCTATATTTTTTGAATCTTTTGATAAAACAATACCATCAATAGGTCCAAGACACACATCTTCGACATTTTTATCTATTGTAGGAAATGGAAAAAAATCATAATCAACATCTTCTTGCCAATTTATATCTTTACCCAAAAAATAGCCAATTAACCAACTTCCCATTAAAGTCATTACAGCCTCATTTTTTACTAAAAGATTAGCAGCACCTGTATCCCACTCTATTTCATTAGGATTTTTGTTAAAATAATCATTTTCTACAAGTTCACTCCAAATTTGGAATGCTCTTACAACTTCTTTATCCGTATAAGAAGCATTTCCTTCCATAAGTTTTTGTCTATATTCATACCCTGCTGTCCTTAGTAAAATATAGTCAAACCAAAATTGCAGAGGCCACTTAGATTTTGAACCAACAGCAATTGGAGTTATTTTTTTGTTTTTAAATATCTTACACACAGTTAAAAACTCTTTCCAACTTGTAGGTGTTTTTATATTATTTTTTTCAAAAAGTTTTTTGTTATAAAAAATTACTACTAAATGTTGTGTTATTGGCAAAAGGTATTTCTTACCATTATAAACAGAAGAAGAATTTACAACTGACTTAGCAAATATTGCATCCAAATTATATTCTTGCCAAACATCATCAATAGGAGCAAGTTTATCTATTATTGATTTTGTTCTCGCACCTGCCCAGTATATATAAAGCTCAACAGGATTTGCTGAGTTCAAATCTTCTTTAATAGCAGTCTTAAAAGATTCATGATCTAAAGCATTTCCAATAAGCTCGTATTTTTGATTTGTCTTATTAAACTCATCAATTGAAAGATTTATTCCATTTGCAATAGTTCCTTCAAATGAAAAATAATGATTAAAAAAAACTTTTTGCTTTTCTGATACTTTTTCGCTCTTTTTTGTACAAGAAATCAATAAAAACATTGATAAAACGCATAAAACAATCAAAATTAGCCAGTTTTTAGAAAAGATAATAGATTTCATATTTGCTCCACAATTTTTATAAAAGACCCTATTATGGAAACAAGGGGTAGATACCCCTTGTTTCCATAAATAGAGAGATTTTTATTTCAAATTCTTCGTTTCTGCGTCCAGCTCGTTAAATGCTTCATCTATGTATTTATAAAACTTTTCATTAAAAATACCAAAATTCCACGAATCTTTTGATGTAATAAAATTTGTATTATCATATTTGTAATAAGTTTTATCTACTTTATTTTTTTCTGTCCCTTCAGTAAAACCATAGTCAATGCTTTTAATTTCGTCTTCTACAACACCAAAATCACTAAAAGGAACAACTATATAATAGTAAATATACCCATCAGTAACATCATAGTCAATAAAATTTCCATCAAAAATTGGTCCTATTTGATTAAATTTTTCTGGTTTATAATTAGCAATATCATCTACTTTACTTTTTAAAACCTTTGCTTTTTTAACAAAATAGCCATATTCTTTATTATTCTTCCATGTAACCACGATTTTATCAGAATGCTTTCCTTTTGACACATTTATTGTTGCAGCTGATATAGAATATTTTTTTACTGAAGTAAACCCTGTGACATATTCAGTGTATTCGCTATATTTACTTTTATTTAAAGAACATACTGTATAATAATAAGTTTTACCTTGTTTAATGTCTTGATCAGTATAAAAATTATTCACACCAGAGTACACTGTTTCCCATTCCTTATAATTTGGTCCCCATTTTACAAGATAATAACTCGTTGCATTTGAAAGTTTATCCCACTTAATTTCAATTTTATCAGTAAATTTTCCTTTAGAAACTGTAAAATTAGTTGGTGGCAATAACTCTTCTTTTGAAATATCAGCAGCAACTTTTACCTTAACCATATAAGTTTTTTCACTCTCGCCATTATCATTATAAGCACTAACAACATAAGTATAAGTTTTGCCGATAGCCACTTTTTTATCTTTAAAATTAGGTTTTGTAGAATCTCCAATTTTTATATAATCAGATTTTTTGTAACTCCATTTATAAATATAATAGCCAGTTGCGTTTTCAACCTTATCCCACTGTAAAAAACTTGCCTCTTTGTCTGATTTGCCAGATAAATTTTGTGGAATACCTGGTTTTATTTGTGTAGACTCTATTATAAATCCTTCAGCAACATCGCTAAAATCACTTTCACCTTTTGTATCAACACTTTTCACAGAATAATAATATTTTTTTTTGCTTTCAACTTTATTATCAAAAAAATAACTTTTTGATGCTCTTCCTATTTCTTTATAATTGCCTTTTTTGGTTAGACATCTAAAAATTATATAAGAAGTTGCATTAGTTACTGGGTCCCAAGCAATTCTAATTCTATCTGTATAAACACCATTGGAAGCTGTTATATTTTGTGGGGCTTCTGATATTTCATCTGGCTTACCTTCTACATTGTCTTCCAAAACCCACGCTTCAAAAACCATATTTTTAAATGTGCTATAATTAACCCAACAATACCCTTTATCACCCCAAGTTTCTGACCATGAGTTCATTATTTTAAAAGCATTTTTGTTATCGTCATACCCAACGACAACCATTGCATGCCCACCCATAGAACCTCCAGTTTGTTTTGAATAAACGCCTCCCTTGTAGTCATAAAAACTTTGAGTAATATAAGCACCTATAACAAATCCATTTTTTTTATTTAAAATTTCTTTTAGACTATTTATATTATCTTTATTTAATTTTGCATAACTTTTTGCTTTATACTTAGACGCTTCTTTTATTGCCTCTTGTGATGGCTGAGTCGAATAATCGTCTTGATCATATTTCATTGTAGAAAAACTAGCACACCCTTGTTTAACAATTACATCTAATGCATCACTAATATAAGCCCCTTGATCATTTCCTCCATTTATCTGATTATAAACAAAGGCAGGTGAAAACATCGTTTTATTTGAGAAACCCCAATTTCTTTCAACTTTTTCGTGGAATGTTTTTAGAGCATAAGCAGAAGCCCAAGCTGTACAACTACTTTGCATACCTTGCATACCAGGAACTGGAAAATTTTTTGAAAGATCAACATTTTCTGGTAAAACTTCGTCTTCTTGTTCTTTTACATACTTTGTCTTACTACTTTTGTATAGAATTTCTGGAGTTTTATTTAATCCCAAAGCCTTTCTGCTATCCTCAGCATAAACATTAAAAAGAATAGGTAAAAACAAAATAAAAATAAATTTTTTCATACTAAAGTCCTTTATTCTAAAATTTTTATTAGTTCAATTTTTCAATCTAACTTCGATATAAATTCTCACAAAGGATGAAGGAAAAAAACTTTCCAAAACTCTTTTCTTATGCCCTTTGTGCCTCTCTGAGAGATTTATTACTTACATCTGTAATAAATAAATTTCGTTATTATTCACAGAATATATTCCACCTTTTCCAGCAAATAGGTTAGAATAAGAGTTTACAAAACTTTCTGTATCAGGAAACTCACGAGTCTTTGTTATAGTTCCATTTGCAACTTCAAGTCTTACTATCCCATTATCTGTTGGACAAAATAACATATTGCCAGAAGCAAATTTACCTCTAATATTGTAAAGCCAATCAATATTTTCATCATCAGTAATAAATTCGGCGATTAGACTCCCTTTGCTATCAATGACAGAGCATTTTTTATAAATTCTACCACTTTCTACAAAAATTACAATAAACCAGCACAAATTATCTGTAAAATAACAGGTAGAATTTAACAATTTTCCTTTAATTGGTGCAAGTTTTACAGTATCATTTATTCCTCTAAAATTAGCATCAAACACAAAATAGACTGACATAGACCCAGCACGATAAAAACCAAAACCAAATTTAACACCAACCCAAAAAAAACTTTGATCTTGCAAAACTTCACCAACAAACTCAGAACCAAGTTTTTCTTCCTTTAATAATTGTCCATTATAACTTCTAAATAAAGTTTTATCATTCACATCAAAT
>MIAN01000085.1 GCA_001829125.1 Spirochaetes bacterium GWB1_27_13
TTTTTTATCAAATAACATAATATCTCCTGTTTTTCTTATATCAAATTTAACAGAAGATTTACACACTTTATTTTATAGTTTCTTTTTGTGCGAACATTGTCTTTTATTAAGCCGATAATATTGAGAATAGCTACTCGTTGCTTCCGTAGAGTAAGCTGTAATTTTTGTCACTTTCCATCAAACATCCACAAGAAAGCATCTGGAAATCTTTTTTGCCATGAAGAAATTGTATGACTGCCAGTAGGGTCAATTACTTTTTTTAAGTTGTCTGATTTATAACCTAAACTAACTAATTTATCATAGACTAAATTAGCATCACTGACCATGTATCCTTCATTATTTCCAGCATCTATATAAATTCTACTGCTATATTTATTTGGAATTTGCTCAAGATATTTTACTATCTCTCTATTTTTACATTCAAAAGATGATGAGAAAGCACCAATGATACCAAAAGTATCCTGATGTTTTATTCCACCATAAAAAGAAATTAGTCCTCCTAATGAACTTCCTGCAATGCCAGTATTTTCTCTATCTGATTTTGTTCTATAATTTGTATCAATAAAAGGTTTTAAGTTATTAACTATAAAATCCAAATACTCATCGCCAAGTCCACCAATTGACTCACTACCATCATAAAATTGCCATGGACAATATTCTGCATTTCTATTGCCTGTATTTTTTAAACCAACAACAATAACACCTTGAGTTTTTCCTTCTTTTATATAAGTTTCAATAGCGTTATCAACTTTCCATTCGTTATCAATAGCAAGTCCTCTAAAAATAACTTGAGCATCGTGCATATAAAGAACTGGGTACTTTTTACTGGTATTTGTATAGTAATCCGATGGTAAATAAACTATAATTTCTCTTTTTCCTCCAAGAGATGCCAAGCAAGATACAGAATGTTCTCTAAAATTACCAACCATTGTAGAATCTTGTTCAATTAAAGCCGTTTCAATATCAGTTGTTATATCACTATCTGTAACTTTAATATTTAATTCTTTATGAATATAGCCATTTATAGTTATATCTAAGAAATATTCACCATGTTCTGTAAAATTTATTAATGTTTGACAATTATCGTCAGTTTTATTTATTATGCTCTTACCTCTAACCTCTAATACTGCATTTGCAATAACTACTTTATCACCTACCTTTAGTGAAGAAAAAGGAGCATCTCCATCAAACTCATCAATCATATTACCATTCTTATCAAACACGACAATTTTATTAACAATATTCCAAGTTGGTATAGGGCATTTTACATCAGTGGCTCTCTTTCTTACAGTATCAAAATCTATTGTAACGCCTTCTTTTGTTTCTGTAAGTTTCATATCTATATTTGACAGTCTATCCCATCCTAATATTTGTGCTGTCCAGTTATCAAATCCGCCTCTTAAAACAAAAATATTCTCTTTACCGAGCATATTATTTATCCCAAATTTTGAAAGAATATCCTCTGTAATAGTAATTTTTTCTCCTACCGGAAGTTCACCTGTTGGTACAGTGGTCATTTTTTTATATGTATAAACCGTTAAATTAAGCTTTTTGCTAGAACTTATTAAAGGAATTGTAGTGGTTGTAGTTGTAGTGGTCGTTGTTGTTATAAAATTTATTGATGTCGTTGTAGTCGTAGTAGACTCATATTTATTTATATCACATGAAATTAAACAAAATATAAACGATATTGCAATTAAATACTTAATAATGATATTTTTCATTTATTTACTCCATATTTTTAAATTTATATAATAATTATTAAAAATTATCCGAAAAAAACGGAAGCATGTTATTTTTAAAATTAATTTTTATATTACTCTCGTGATCTCCATTATCGCTTAAAATCTTGTGAGATATTCCATTTTCTGTTAATTTTTGAGATAAATACTGACATGCTCTTGGTATCCATTGATAATGATCATTTTTTCCATAATTTATAAAAATTCCTTTTAAACTTAGAAGATTTGATTTATAAGTAACAACTTTTTTATCCAAATTTCCAAACCCATCATTCCACTCGTTTAAAAGAGTTTCATTTACAATATTGCCATCTTTATCTAATGGATGGTCAGTATAAGGAGGTGTATCTTTAGAACAAAAAGCAGCTCCATAAGCATACATAAACATTGAATAAAAATCCCAATTACTCATTGCTGATTGTATTACCGAAAAATATTTGATTTTTGCTTCTGTTTCATTTAAAGATTTTAATATATTTTGATTCTCAAGAAATTTAGCAATAGTTATTTTGTCTGATAATTGATTGTCAAAAATTCCTTTATCATTAAAAAGACCTGGATTATGAATATAACATAATGAATATATATCTGGATGTTTCATTGCAAGGTTAAAGGCTCCAAAACCACCCATAGATTGTCCTGCTATTCCTCTTCCATCTTTTGTGGCAATTGTTCTATAATTAGTGTCTACATAATTAATAACTTCTTGTGTAACATAATCCTCCCAGTTACCCATAACCTTTGAGTTTACATAAAAACTTCCCCATAATCTGTTTGTTCCTGAAATAATTACAATTATATATTCTTTTATTGTTTTATTTTCCATTAAGGTTTTTGCAGTCCCTGTAAAAGAATAAAATCCATTGTTACTCCATTCTGGAACAGTTTCTGAGAACCCAGTCAAAAAATATAATACTGGATAATTTTTTCTCTCAGTTGAATATGATGGTGGAAGCCAAACATGGATTAATTGATTGCCTGATTCTCCTAAAAGATTTTTACTAATAGCATCTGATTTGAATCTTTTATCTCCTCCAATCGAATCAGTTTTTGTAGTAATATCACCGCTGGAATCATCTGAAGTGTTATTAATTACTTGGCCACATGAAACCAAAAGTATAAACGGCACGACAAAAAAGATAATTTTTTTCATTTTTAAATCCTTCAATTTAATTTTTGATTTTTATAGATAAGATTCTTTAGTTACAAAAATCTTGTCAATAATTTGAGTAAATGATATAAAAAATATAGAAAAATTGAAATACGATTAATTAACCAAAAATGATGGGTAATATTAACCATTATCTATTAAAACATATAAATTTATAAAATAAGTTGAGGTTTGCTTTGTTAAATGAAAGTAGATTTATTATAGATTTAGGAAATCCTTTTACAATCAAATTTATCACTGAGATATTAACTCTTGGGATTATTTTGACGCTGGCTATTTATCATTTTATTATATACCTTGGTAGAATAAAGCATAGGCAAGAAAAATATAATCTCTATTTCTCTATATTTGCTTTTAGTACAGGTTTATTTGTTTTAGTTAATTCAGTTCTTTTCAATTTTATTTTTAAGAATACCTTTGATTTTTTTATGCCAAGTACAGAGGCTCTATTAATAACATTAATGTTTTTTTCAATATCTAATTATTTAGTCTTATTGATAGAAAAATTAAATAAAATAAAAAAAATAATTGATATTCTCAATATAATGATGTTTATTTCTGTAATTTTGACATTTTTTATTTTTATAAAAGGATATGATTGGTATATTAAACATTTATTTATCTTTGCGGTAATAATAGTTGCTTTATGTTATATAGTTTTTTTTGTTTTAATAATTATTCATATTATTAAATATAAACTTTATAGGAATTTAAATACTCATCTAGTATTGTTAGGTTTTATTATTATATTATTTTATCTTATAATAAAAAAATTATTAATAAGTATAAATGCTGTTAATTATTTTTTTGGGAATAGTCTTACAATAGGTTTTGCAATATTTATCTTTGCTTATGTACTTGCAAAAAAATTTAACAATGAATATCATTCCTTAGAAGAACTTAAAGATAATCTCGAAAATAAGGTGGATCAAAGGACAAAAGAACTTACAGATGCTTATACAAAAATAGAATCTGTGAATAATCAAAAAACTAATTTTTTTGTCAATCTTGCCCATGAGACAAAAACACCGCTTACTCTTATACAAAATTATCTTAATCTTTACATAAAAAAATATGGCTCTAACGAAGAAGTTGAAATAATTAAATATAATATTAATAAATTAACAGATGACATGGTAAATTTTTTGGATACTCAAAAAATCGAACAGGGTAAAGAATTTTATAATCACGACCAAGTTACAGATATTAGTACTTTATTGAAAAACATTGTACCTATTTATAAAAGTTATGCAAATAATAAAAAAATAGAATTGTCTTCTCAAATAGAGGATGGGTGTTTTTTAAAATCTGATCCCCAGGCAATTAATAGAGTTATAAATAACTTAGTGAGTAATGCTATTAAATTTACTGATAAAAATGGCAATATTGATATAAAACTTGAGTCTAATAATAAAAAAATCATTCTTTCTGTTAAAGATACTGGTATAGGAATAGATGATAATCAAATTGAGAATATTTTTAAACCATATTATCAAATAAACCATGAAAAACAAAATTATCAAGGGATTGGAATGGGGCTTTATATAACATACAAAATTGTTGAAGAACTTAATGGTAAAATTGAAGTTATAAGTAATTTATCTCAAGGGACTTTGTTTAATATCTATTTTAATAAGGAAGAAAAAATATTTACTGATACAAAAAATGAATATTCGTTAGAAATAAACATATTAAACCCTCTAAATCTTAAAAATGTTAATGAAACATATAATAAAATTAAAAAAAATATACTTATTGTAGAGGATAATCAACAATTGTTAAACTATCTTTTGATTGAACTTAGCGAGCAGTACAATATTTTTACTGCATCCAATGGCTCTGATGGATTAAATAAATTGTCTATAATTCCACATCCTCATTGCATTATATCTGATATTATGATGGATAAGATGAATGGAGTTGAATTTTTTGAAAATATAAGTAAAAATGAGATGTTTAATTCAATTCCTTTTATTTTCATAACAGCAAAATCATTTATTGATGATAAAATCACTCAAATTTCAAAAGGTGCAATTGATTATATCACAAAACCATTTAATATCGATGTGCTTAAAGCAAAAATATCGTCAATAATTAAACATTCTGATACCCTAAGAAAATCTGTTATAAAGTCAAACATTGATTTATTAACAAAACATTTAAATAGCAATGAAAATAATTATAATAACGAAAAAACAGAGATATTTAATAGATTTGAGTCTAAATGCAAAGAATACAATATTACAGAGCGTCAAAAAGAGATATTAACATTGATAAATCAAGGGCTTGAGTACAAAGAAATAGGTGAAAAACTTGAAATATCAACAAAAACAGTAATTAGGCACATCCAAAATCTATTTGAAAAAACAAACGTTCATACTAAGCTTGAGTTGATAAATATATTTTTTAGATGATTGTTATTGCCCCAAAATCTATGGAAACAATGGGTAGTTACCCATTGCATCCGTATATATTTTTTTACGCTTCGTTCAAACTTTCTGGTATTTTATCTACTGCGAGATTATTGATCCATTTTTTAGAGATAAATCGTAAAAAACAAAAAACAAATTTGAATATTTCTTCGCCCATAACAAGTATTATAACATAATGTATAGGTAATTTAAAAATTAATCCTCCAATTGCTGCTAATGGTACACCAATTAGCCACATAGAAGCAGAAATTGTGATAAACTCAAATTT
>MIAN01000086.1 GCA_001829125.1 Spirochaetes bacterium GWB1_27_13
TTATATGCTTTGTGGAAATCATGATACTGCGTATTACGAAGATTATTTTGGTTTAAGAAACTACATTTTGTATAATGAAAATACACTTTTAATTTTTTTGGATGATTCTAAAAGAAGTTTTGAGGAACAAACAATTGATTTTTTGTCTAAAGTTCTAAAAGATTATGATAGAGAAAATATTGTTTTGTTTTTTCATATACCACCGCCAAATACTATTGGAACAAATACTATAAATCAAACAGAATGGGAAAAAGTAGTCAAAGTAATTGAAAATTATAAAGTTCATATAAAATATATTATTTGTGGTCATGTACATTCTTATTATGAAGATTCTGTTGATGGAATAAAACTAATTGTAACTGGTGGAGGTGGTGCAAGAATAGAATATGTAAATGAAAAAATTGATAAACTGAAAGCACATCACCATATTGTAAAATTATATTATAATTCTGATAACATTCTATTACACGAACATATATCTTTACAGGATGTAATGTTTAAAAAAGAATTATTAGACAACAAATTAAAAGAATATCTCGAAAAAGCATTAACAAACGAAGCAATTGCTCATGTAAAATATAAATTATTCGCATCTGATGCAGAAGAAAAAGGATTTATTGGTTTGGCAAAAATGTTTAGAGCATTTGCAGACGCAGAGTTTTATCATGCAAGAAACCATTTTTATGTGCTAAATAAAATGGAGTCTATTGAAAAAAACCTTAAAAATTCAAATGAAAATGAAACTTACGAAATAGATGTAATGTATAAAGATTTTCTTGAATATAGCCTATCTCAAAAACATGGATTGGCATCTTATACTTTTTTTGATGCACTTGAAGCAGAAAAAATACATCAAAAATTAGTATGTGAAGCAATCGAATCTTTTAACAATAATAAAGATGTTGCTGATGACACATACTATACTTGTTCGTCTTGTGGACAAACATTTAAAGGAATAAAACCACAAAATTGTCATATATGTGGGGCACCTTCTGATAAAATATTTGAAGTTAAATAATTTGTAGAAAAATTTTCTCATAAAAGTACAAAGAACAGATATAATATATAAAATTCAAATAAAAACACCAAAATTTGGTTTTTTATTCAATTATCACTGCAAATCGCAATTTTAATTCTCTTATCTTTTGAAACTGGCGATATTGTTGATCTTGTAATGTTTTCTGAGAAAAAAACAAATGATGAAAAATTATCAAGATAGAAAAACTTGTTTTCTCTCACTCAATCATTACATGATTTTTCTGATATAAGCGAAGATGATATTAAAAAAGAAACTGAGGATTATATAACACAGATTAATCAGATTGTCACGGATTGGCACAGATTAAAATTGTGTAATTACTTGAAATTAAAGTAATTAGATTTTACGATATATGACAAACCTAAAACAGTTCCGTATATATAAAAATTATAAAAATATTAGAGTTTGTATCAAGGAATATTTTAACTTTCCAATAAAGCTTTTATTACTGGTGGTATATATGTTATTAATCCAGTAGCAATTAAACTCCCTGTTGCCCCTTCTAAAATATTTCTTATTGTATTAAGAGATTGCATTAAGAAAATCTTTTTTGGTTTTTTAGTGTCTAATAATGCTTTTATTGTCTCAATTTCATCTTTAACTATTTCTTTATTCGACTCATTAATTTCTTGAATTTCATTTATTTTTGATTCTAATTCGCTAATAAATTCATACAATGAATTAAAGTTTTCTTTATTATAATTTATTGTTTGTGTAGAATTAGATGTCGCTTGTTGTATTTGGGAGTTTTTTAAATCTCCAAAAACATTAATAGTAGCGTTTGTTTTATTGTTATTAGATAATTCTTTTGATAATTTAGTAAGCATATTTCTGCCATCAGGAGTCAATCCTCTATACTCCATAATTTCCCATGATTGATTAAGTGAAACTATAATAAACTTATTTTTATCAAAATCATAGAATTTTTTTCTTAAATTATTTATATCATCGTTTGATATATCAAAATAATCTCTTAATTTATCAATTAATTGTTTTTCATAAAAACTAAAATATTTTTTTTCTCCATCTTCAATTTTATTAAGAGCATCTAATAACTTATAATCAAAATTATCATCATTAATACTAGATTTCATCTATCCCTCCACTATTCTTTTAAAATAAATTTTATTTCATGTATTTTTCAGATTTAAGCCTATTTTCGTTTATTTCTTTTTTCGTTCGATAATCTCCTGGTAATAATAGGTGTGTAGGTAACACAGGTAATTTAAGGGATAAGGTAACAGTTTCATCATAACTGTATCTCGAAAAATGTGTAATTTCAACTAATCTCTCGTCAGGTGCTTGTGAATTAAAAGTCATTGAATATCCAAAAGGAGGAAAATTTATTTCAGTACCAAATATGCTTTGATTTGTTTCAATATTAAATATTCCATAAGAAGGAGAATTTCTAATATATCCTTCAATGTTATAATAAATAAAAAATCTATATTTTGGAGGTAAATATTTCTTTTCTTTATTCAGTACAAAAAAAACTAAATCTTTGTATAATTGTCTAAATTTATTAGAATTAATTGAAAAAAACATAGTAATAATTTGTTTTAATATAGGTAATGGATTTATTTTATATAAATAAATCAAATTAGGGTTATTGTTACTCAATTCTAAAATTTTTTTTCCATTATCACAGAAATATTTAAAATAATCACCATACCACTTACCTGTATTATTGTTACATTTTTCACAAAGAGTATATCCCCCTGCACCTCTTTGTTGAATTTTCGATTTTTTTAAATCATTTTTATCTATATCAAATTTTACCTTATCCAATTTTATTATATTTACAGGTTTATCATTAAATGCACTTTTGGGTGGGATATGTTCAAATGATAATTTACCTTCAAAACCGCAAATATGACATATACCATATTTTTCATCTTCTAACATAAGACTCCTCTTAGTAAGAATAATAGAACTAATTTCTAAAATTTTTTTACCATATTATTTAAGAATACAAATTTATAATATTCTTTTCAGTTTTAGAAATTAAGTAAATCTTTCCCAATAGTCAACAAAAATTTAATATTTTTTTCTCCCCCAATCTTATAGTAAATTTAACGCTTTCTTCTCTTTTCGATTATATCTCACTCAATCATTTACACGACTTTTTCACAGTCTCTCTCAAACAGATTTTCACAACTCATTTATTTCATTCTAACAACTATCATAGTTATATCATCATCTGGTTTTTCTCCACACCAATCTAGTGCATTCTTTAATACTGTATTTTTTACTCCTTCTATCCCATTTGAGGCTGAACTTTCTATACTCTTACAAAAATTATCCATTCCCCATAGATTACTCCTATTCCCAGGTTGTCTTGCCTCTATTATTCCATCTGTATATAACACCATTATATCTCCACTTTCTAATGTTAACTCAAAATTCTTTGTTATTTCTCTAATATCTTCTTTTATTGACAAAAATAAACCTTCTGTCTTGTATAACTCACACTTCCCATTCTTTGCTCTCCATACCACAATATCAAGGTGAGCACCTGCATAACTAAACTTTCCACCACCCATATATTTCAAAAAACTCATTGTCATAAAATGACCTTCTTTTAACCTATTCCTTACATTTTCTGTTAGAATACTATTTACTTCTATTATAGCATCCTTTGGATTACTCACAACCCCACTCTTTACTACTGTATTAAATGATGTTTCTGCCATCATCATTATTAAACCAGGTGTTACCCCATGCCCAGACACATCTCCTATTGCAAACCATATATTCCCTTTTTTATCAGACACAATATCATAGTAATCACCACCAACCTCTTCTGCTGGTCTCATTATTGCAGTGATTTCCAAATCTTTATGTGTAGGAATTGGTGGAACTAGACATGTTTGTATCTTTTGGGCTATTTCCATTTCTTTTTTCAATCTCTCTTGATCTTTTAAGTTCTCTATGAGTCTTGCATTCTCTATTGATATTGCGATTTGAGTAGAAAGTACCTTTAGTAACTCTACCTTATCCTCTTTAAATGCTCCTATTGTTAGATTATTCTCAAGATAAATTATACCTACAAGATTTGCTTGCTTAATTATTGGTAAACATAGAATAGATTTTGAGTTATTCTTTGATATATATTCATCCTTTATAAATAGCCCCTCATTTGAAGCATCGTTTAAAACAATTGGTTTTTGAGTCTTTGCTACATATCTAACTATTGCTGCTGACAAATCCTTAGACTCATCAATTGGGATAGAACGTAATACCTTGATTTCTTCTTTGTCTACATCTCCTTCTGCTTCAATTAGATATTTATCATTATAGTATAGAGTTAAATAACCTTTTTGAGCACCTGCATTTTCTATTACTACCATGATTAGTTTCTCAAGTAGTTTCTTCATTTCTATTTCGCCAGTTAATGCTTGAGTTGATTTCATTACTGTATTTATATCCAAAAAAGATGTTGAGGTACTACCATCTGTGGAAGTTGGAGTTTTAATTGTTTCTTTTCTTGTTGTTGAGGTTGAAATAGTTGTACTTAAATCATAAGTTTCTTTTGCAGAAAGTTTTGTAAAGAAATCTGGATATTTTTCTTCGAGTTGTTTAACTTTGGCTATTGCCCCCCATTTTTGGTAGCAATAGCGAGCTTCGATCATGTAGGTTTGAGCAATTTTGATTAAACCTTTGGAGAGGTAGTATTTGGCTGCACATTCGTTGGTTATGGCTTCTTCGTGGGTGAAGCCGTTTTTCTTGGCAAGTTCTATTGATTTATCATACAATAATATCATAGATTCTCTATTTTTATTATTTATTCTTGCAAGTTCGGCTTTTAAAAGAAAAATTTTATTATCATATTCATTACTAAAAAAATCATTCAAAGGTTTATAATGTTTAAGTGTTTTATTTACATATTTAATTATATATTTTCTATCTTTTTCAGTAGATGTTTCATATTTAAATATTAGAAATAGTGAAGCGTAAAATTTGTAAATATCTAATACGGATGTTCCTGGTATACCGTTATTTATAATTTTATCAATTTTAACAAATTCCATTAATTCTAGAACTGTAGCATTATCCATAAAAATAATATTATAAAGATAAATATTGTAAATGCAAGCTAGAGATGAATAATCATTTTGTAATATTATTCCTTCAAGATTAAATTTTTTATTAAAAAAGTCAAGATCATATCTTTTATCGATACTCTCAACCAAAGATAAAACAAAGTAGCGAATATTTTCAACCCATTTAACGCCATTCTCGTATTTACTTTTCTGTACAATCTCATATTGATTATTAATAACTTTTATTAAATCATTCAAATTATATGACAATGATAATTTATAAAAATACTGAAGGAAAAATGCATAACAGATAAATAGCCCATCTCCACTTAATACTGTTAATTCACATGACTTTTCTATATATTTTAATGCTTCTTTAAGTGGAAAAAACCAACTACCAAACATATAGGCTTTGCCAGAATAAAAAGGAATATTTAATTTATCCGCTATTATAAATGCGTTTTCTGCAAGATACTTTGATATTTTATAATCTTTTTTTAATATCTTAAATAATAATGCACCTGCAACAATTGAATGAGAATCGACCTCACAATATCCATCCTTTATAGCGAGAAAAGGTCTTTGAACATTCGTATAAGCAGACAATAAAGAACCTGTAAAATAATAAATCATATTAGCTCTATATAATAATCGATGTAAATGAGCCATTTTATCGTTATCTTTTAATATTATCATTTTATCCAAATTTTTAAAAGGCTTCTTTTTTAACTCTTTATCCAACCTCATAAGCCCTTTTATTATAAAAAATAAAACAAAATTCTCATTTGGTATAAAAAAACCAATCTCTTTCAAAAGGTTTTCAAGTAACTTTCTTTCTGTCTTAAAATCAGATCGAATATGAAGTAAATCTAATTGTATATTATAAGTATTTAATTTATCATAAAAATTAGATGCATTTTTATATATTACTTCCGATATTATATCAAACTCATCATAGTTTTTTGAAAGAAATTCTATCTCTGCCCAACAATTATAATACTCAAGAGCTTTCTTATAATCTATTTTCCAAATATTCTCAGGTAATATTGCAATACCTTTCCTTATAAAGTCAACACCAGCATCATATGCAAGAGATTTTGTTGCCTTCTTCCCCGCCATCATATTAAGTTCAATAAGCCTCTTCTTCTCATCCTCATTCAAAAGTTCTTTTGCCTCATTTAGTTGGTTTACAATAATAAATACTTTCTCATCAAGTTCTTTGTCATCTTTTACTGACTTTAGTATCTCCATACCTATCTGGTAATGGTAATTTACTCTTTCTTTATCCTCTACTAGTTTATATGCAGCTTCTCTTACCCTGTCATGTACAAATTGATAGTTTTCTTCTACTTTTAGTACCATCCCCTCATTTACAGCTTTTATCATAAACTCTTCTATCTCTTCTCTTTTCTTACCAACCATTCTTGATAATACACCATTATCAAACTTATTACCCACACATGATGCTATCTTTAATAATGTTAATAATCCAATATCCAACTTCTGAAGCTTATTACTTATTAACTCTACTACATTCCCTGTTATCTTTGCTCCCTGTATCTTTCCTATATCCCATTTCCACCCATTATCAAAATCAATTAGATCTTCATCATACAAAGTCTTCAAAAACTCTTGAATAAAGAAAGGATTTCCACCAGTCTTAGAACTTACTACATTAACTAGTTCTTTCACTCTTACCTTTTCTGTATAAAGTGACTCACAAAGCAATGTTGATATACTATCCTCTCCAAGTGGTGTTACATTTATTGTCTCCCAGATAAATCCTTCCTTCTTCATCTTCTCAAATGTTCCTGATAACATATGACCTGCATCAACTTCATTGTCTCTATATGCCACAAGAAATAATAAATAATTTAATTCATTATCTGATAATATTACCTCAAATAATTTCAAACTCGCACTATCAGCCCACTGTAAATCATCTATAAATATAACAACTGGATGGTCTTTTGTTGTAAATACACGCACAAAGTTTTGAAATACCATATTAAATCTATTTTGTGACTCCTGAGGAGGCAATACTTGAACTTCTACCTGTTTACCAATCACAAGTTCTAACTCTGGGATAACTTCTACTAATACTTGTCCATTTGTTCCTACCACCTTTAAAATAGATTCTTTCCATTTTGCTATTTTTTCCTCTGACTCTGTTATCAATTGCTTCACAAGTCCCTGAAATGCTTGTATCACTGCTGTATATGGAATATTCCTCTTAAATTGGTCATATTTTCCACTGATAAAATATCCACGTTTCTCTACTATTGGTTTATGTATTTCATTTATCAATGCTGACTTCCCTATCCCTGACCCACCTGTAAACATTATTATCTCTTTACTGCCATCAGCTACCTTTCCAAACATCTCCATCAAATGAGTGATCTCTTTCTCTCTTCCATACAACTTTTCGGGTATCTGAAATCTATCTGATATATCTTTTATACCTATTTCAAACTCTTCTATCTTCCCACTCTCTTTTAATTGATTGTAACAAGTTGTTAGGTCTTCTATTAGTCCATACGCTCCTTTGTATCTGTCCTCTGCATTCTTTGATAATAACTTCATTATGATTTGTGATAATACTTTTGGTATTTCTTGCTTTATCTCACTAGGGGATGTAGGTATTTTGGCTATATGAGAATGCACTAACTCCATTGGGTCTCTATTTTCAAATGGACGTTTACCTGTAGCCATTTCATATAAGGTTACACCAAATGAATAAAAATCTGTCCTGTAATCAATTGACCTATTCATCCTACCAGTTTGTTCTGGTGAAATATATGCAAGAGTGCCTTCTAAATGGTCGGGGTTTACTATTTCTTGAACTTCTTTTGTTAACCTCGTTGATATTGAAAAGTCAATTAATCTAACATCATTTGTATCCATATTTATTAGAATATTATGAGGTTTTATATCTTTATGTATTATATGATTTTTATGTAATTCTCCTATTACTTTGGCACACTTTATGCCAATAGATAATACTGATTGTAAACTAAGACTAGTTTTTGTCATAATATAATCGTGACTCACCTCCAAAATCTTCCATAATAATCGCTTTGGAGTTCCTGTAGTCTACTATCTCGTAGTTTTTTACAACCCCTTCTATTTTCAAATCATTTAGAATATCAAACTCATACTGAAAACTTTTTAAATCTTCTGGCGTTGGGTATTCTTTATTAAGGATTTTAATGACAACTGATTTACCGTCTTTTTCATCAAGTCCTTTGTAAATAACAGAGTTTGATGATTTGTAAATCTCTGAAATTGTTTTGTAGTTGTTGATTTTAATCATACTCACCATCCTTTTCATAAAATTTATTTTATTATAAAACTCATTTATCATATATTTATATTACAGACTATTATATCTAATCATATTAGAATAACAAAGAAAGATAAAAATAACTATTTTTTCCTATATTCATCCAAAAGCCCCCCAAATTGCTCGTTAAAATAAGAAATTTGGGAAATAATCGCCCCAAAAGGGTCTTTATCGTCTTTTTTGCCAAGGATTTTGTTTTTGTTGAATGTTTTTCGGATTGAATCAAGGCGGGTTTTTTCTTCTGGGGTTGCGAAATTTGATAGTTCTTTAAATCGCAAAAAGTTAAACTCTGCACCAGTTGTTAAAAGTTGGGCTTCGTATCTGTAATGGTCTTCTATGATTTGTTTTAGCTCAGTATCGTTTATTATTGGTAATATTTTTTCTGCGATTTTATTCATATTCCTATATGAGCCTTGTAAAAGGAATTGCGGTTCTTCTCTATATTGTGGGTCTTGACCTGCTGAGTAGATATATAGTTTATTTACTTCAAGTATAATTTGTTGTACAAGTAGTAATTTTTTTAAGATTGCAACGCATTCATTTAACTCTTCCATAGAATATTTTGACGAAAGGCTAACATTCTCATTAACCCCAGTCTTTGCGATTTTTAGGAGTTCGTAAAAATCTGACTGACTGCGAGATACAAGTTTATTTAGCACAGGATTAGAAGTTAGCGAGTTTTCTATGTAGGATAGGTTAAAGTCATCAATATTGCTACCTATAATATCGCCAAGGTTATACACATCAGAGCGGTTTGCAAGCATATCTGGGATTCTAAACTTTTCGCCACTTTCTGTATAGGGGTTACCAGCCATAACAACGCAAAACTTTTTGCCCCTAAAATCATATCGTTTAGTTTTACTTTTATAAACTCCTTCTATCATCCTTTGAGCATCACATAATGATATAAATTTTTGCAAAAACTCAGGGTTACTGTGTTGAATATCATCAACATAAAGCATAACATTATTTCCCATTTCTAAAGCAAAATTAAGTTTTTCGATTTCTTTTTTTGCAGTAATATTTGGGGCTTCGGCAGGGTCAAGGGAGGTCACGCGATTACCAAGTGCAGGTGCGTTTATTTTTACAAAAATCAGCCCAAGTCGTTCTGCGATGTACTCCATGAGGGTCGTTTTACCGTAACCTGGTGGCGAGATGAGGAGGAGCATTCCCATAAGGTCAGTGCGTTTTTGTTCGCCGTAAGCACCAATTTGTTTTGCGAGGTTTGCACCAATGATATTTAGATAAACTTTGTCGATTAATCGATTGCGGACAAACGAGGTTAGGATTTTTGGGATAAATTCGTCCAAAGCCATCTCATCTTTTTTTTGTAGAATCAATGACTGCTTAATAGACTGATATTTTTTATATCGAGGGACAATGTTATTATGGAAGAAAAAATTATCAAGCCAAAAATCGCTTATATCAAAAATCATCTTATTTTCGATAATAGTTGAGTGAATGCTTGCTAAATTTTCTACTTTACAAATTGTATTAAAATCCAGCACTTTTATTTTTTTGTCAAAGTTAGCTTGGTGTATAGAATTTATTAACAAAGTAAAAACGATTTCATCTATAAATTCTTTCGCATTGTGACTTTTAACTTCCACATCAAAATAATTTGTTACCCAGATTCTAATTATATCGATTTTGCCAGTAAAATCATTTTTTAGATTGTCTATTAGACTGTAAAATTTATCGTAATATTTTTGAAGTTTTAGATATTTTGTGAAACTATTAAATATATCATAAGAAATTTTATTAACACTAAATTTTATATCATCAAAAGGTGTCTCAAAATCAACAGTGCTAAGTTCTTCAAACAAATAATTTGGCGATAGAGCAAAATATTTTTGGTCAATCTTAATTTTAGACTCACTGTAAAAAAGACTCATTTTTTCTTTAATTTCTTCTATTATAATGTCTGGATTTGCATCTTTTTTTAAGAGTTTTGCCAGTGTAGAATGTGATTTAATTTTATTTAACAATAGATTTTTTTCGTCTATATTGTGATAAAAAAGGATAAAAATCACAGCATAAAACCTTGTCAATGGGTGGTATTTCAAAATCCCAGAGTTTTTATAAGTTGGATACACTGATTTTAGAATTTTGATTGTATCCTCATCATGTATTCCTTTTTCGCAACCCTCAAACCCAATTTGATTTATATAATCACGGATAATTTTTAGAGCATCATCTTTTTTATCAATTATTTTTTCAAACTCATTTTTTGTCACAATCTTATTTGTGTCTTTTACAATATCATTCAAAAAAAGATACGAAAGGTAATAGGCTCGATAAATCTCTTGATTTTGATTACCACTTTCATAAACCCAAAACTCTTTTGTGTCCTCAAAATCTTTGTCATCTACTCTCTCAAAAAAATCAGTTGCCGAAAGGTGATAAAACATTTCATCTTCTTTTTCTACCATTGCAAGACCAAACTGTTCTTTATTCACAGTAAACTGATAATTACCAAATTTAATCAAATCTCCATTATAAAGTTCAGTTTTATCTTTTAATTGCCTAATTCCATCCTGTTTTAACGATTTTAGCTTTGAAGCAATATCTTCTGACTTAACAGTGTCGCCAAGTTCAAACAAATCTTTAATAATTTCATTGACTTTTAAAACCATAAGGTCTGAGGCAAAATAACTATTTATCTCATCAATTGTTAAAAAGGATTTTAATTTAAGAATAATTGTTTCAAAAATACGATTTGCATTCTTTTGTAGATTGATAGTCTTTTTATTTTTAGCCTCATTGAGTTGAATCCTCTTGTTATTAAAACTTGAGTATATTTCTTCCCGTTTTAGGTTTAATTTCTCTGTATATTCATCAAAATCGCTAAATTTTGACAATAATTCGTCTATTTTAATTAAAATTTTTGTGAGTAACTCATCGCATTTTTGAGTTGTATTTGCTTGTTCCAAAAAGTTTGTTACATTTTGGCTAAGTAATTTAAACTGTGAGCTAAACTCTACTGTCATTTCTTTAGAATTTAATTCAATTTTATACTTTTTGAATGCTATTTTTAACTGATTTAAGTTTGCATAGATATTTGAAATCCTATCTATAATTAATGAAGTTTTTGTTGCATCTTCAATCTTTAAATTTGTAACAATTTCATTTAGTAAATCAAGACTCGCATTTAGTTTATCAATCTCTGTTTCAACTTCTTTTAAGTCAGTAACTTTTTTTATAGTACCAAGTATATCGTTGTATTTTTTTAATTGTTCAAGTAAAGGATTAAAAGAATCAGGTAATAATAAAAAATCTATACATTTTATAGAAAGTTCATCATATTTTGAGTTAATTTGGCTTTCTAAACCATTAATCTTTTCAATATCAGAATATCTTAAATCTTTTAGCGTAATTATAGTCCCTTTTTTATTCTGTAAAACCGCTAAAAAATCAATAAATTTTTGGATTGTATCAAAACTCGTTGTTTCATATTCTTCTACGAGTTTTTTTGTGTCATTTTCTGCACTAAAAATTCTATTTTGTGTGTCTTTTTTTATGTTTATTACTTTTTCGTACTCATTTATAGCAGAGTTTGCATTATTACGGATTTCTACTAAAACCTCTTTTGGGTCGAATGCTTCTTCTTTATCAAGCCAATAATACAAATCGAGAGTATTTGTCACACTTTTTGAGATGTCATTATAAAGTGATAGATAAATTTTTTCTCTCTGAATCAAACTATAAATTTGTCGTAGTTCAGATATTCCTTTTACCAAAGAACTATTGCCGATTTTACAAAGTAGAGAATTATTATCCTTAAATGTAAAATTTATATCAGAAACAAAAGGAGTCTGCCAAATTTGTATCAGATGACTCTTTTTTGGCTCATTATCAGCTTTAAAAAAAATCATTCTACCATCATCAAAAATTAGATAGCCATTGCACTTAATCGGTGTCTCAACTTTTTTACCAATTAAATTGTACTGCAATAAATTATACTCTCCAGTTTCTTCATTGTAGAATGAGTACAAAAAATCCTCGCCATTAGGTGACCCAAGCATTGCAAAAAATTTCATATCAGTTGTATCAATATCAAACTTTTTGTAACCCTCACTCGGCAAATAATACCCACCGGGAAAAATTAACCCATGGTCTTCTGGAAGTTTTATTCCACACAAAGCAAGATCATCAACTCTTGTTGCAATCTCTTTTTTTTCGTCGTATATTATATATCTATAACTATCCTCTTGATACGGCAATATTTTTAGTAAAATAATACCACCCATCAGAGAATAATAAATTTCAGCATCATTTAAAGTCTGTTCTTTATTTATAACTGGTTCGCTATAAATCCCCTCCCCCGTTTCTGTATTATTTTCTATTTTAATGGTGAGGTCGCCACCGATTGTTTCGACAAAAATTCTATCTTCAATATTGATATGTGGGTGCTTGCCTCTAACATGGTCTTCCCTAGTGGTTTTTATCCAGTCAAAACTATGCTGGTCTGGAAGGCTGTATTCTCTTTCTGACCTATTATCGATATATTTTAAAGAATTTCTTTCAATTTCCCACTTAAACGCCTTTATATCAGTAGTTTTTTTACCAATTTGGAATATCATTAAAAGAATATTGCCCTTTTTATAAAACATCGCAAAACGAGTTTCCTTATAATACTGGTATAAATCAGAAAAATCTTTTAGAAATCGTGGATCATTAAAAAAATCCATCTCAATTGGCTCAAAAATATCGTTTTTTATGACATAACAAGAAAAAACATCATTAATCTTAACTTCTTTTCTAAGTCCGATAAAAACATTATATCCAAAAAGAATATATTCTCCAACATTAATTATATCCCTTGGGATACAATTATTGGCAGTGATAATTCTATCAGTTTTAAGAATATGGCTTTCTAATGCACCAAATATTTCTTTTCGCTTTTTATTTAAATTTTCAATCCGTGTTAGTAAATCAGTCGATAAGTTTTTTAATCTGGTGGCAATAATCTCATAAGAGCCACCTTCCAAATCAGTAGTGATATTTTCTTTATCATTAGCCATCTTGTCTATCCTGTTTTATCGAGCCCTGTCATGTTTTTGAAACCTGACAGGGCTTTTAATTATTTCTCTTCATTATTGGTTAAATTTAATATCATATCACCAATTCCGAGTTTATTTACCATTTCTTTAATGTTATTGATTTGTTTTAATAAATTATCATCTTTTGCATTACCAGATAATTTATGTAAAAGTGATGCAATGCTTAGATTTTTAATTGTGTTTGAAGAAATTCCAAGTTTATCAATGATATTTTTTATTTTAACAACAACATTTTCATCTCCCGTTTTTAGAAGAGCATCTTTAAATTCTTTCAAAATATTGTTATTTTCAATCATAGCCGAGTTAGTTTTACCAGAAATTATTGAATTTGATAGTTTTTCAAAGAATTGTGACTCACCACCAACAATTTGGATATTTGCACTCTTCAATGCTTCTGCCAAAACTTGAGCCTGAGCCATAGCAATATCTTTTTTAATTTTAATTTCTTCGATCGAAAGTTTTTCTTCCATAGATAATTTAAGTTTAAACTCTTCGTGGTCTCTGCCAACAGCATCGAGTAGTTTCATGCTTTCTGCTTTTTCTTTTATACCATTAGCCTCTGCTTCATATTTTAACCTTAATGACAAAGCCTCAGCCTCGTTTTTGAGTGTTAAGGATTTTGCTTCTGCTTCACCCATTTGTAATGTAGCAAAAGCATTCGCCTCGCCCATTTGTTTTTTTGCATCAGCCTCTGATTTACCTTTTTTCAAAATAACATTAGCCATTGCCTCTTCAACTTTAGCTTCGGCAAGTCCAGTTGCTGATTGTTCTGCTATAATACCATTTGCAAGTATTTCTTTTGATTCTGCTATTCTTAAAGCAGTTGTTTTTTCAACTTCTGCCATAATTTCTCTTTCTTTTGCAATGTGAGTTGCTGCTATTTCTTTTGCCTCAGCTGATTTTATATCTATGATTAGATTTTTTTGTGCTTCTTCTTCTGCCATAGTTAGAGTTACTTTTTTGTTTCTATCTGCTTCTGCAAAAATTCTTATATCTTTTGTCTTTTCTTCTTCCTCTGCAACCGCTCTCTCAAGCACAACCCTTTGTCGAATAATGTCTTGAATTTTTTTCTTTTCTTCTTCCAATACCCTATCTTTTTCGTAAGTTGCGAGTGAGACTATTTTTTCTCGTTCTGTTATTTCTAGTTGCTTTTCTTTCTCAATTTTTTCGGTTTCGATAATTATTGCTCGTTCTTTGTTTTTCATAGCAATTTCTATCTCGCGATCTTTATTTTGCTCAGAAATTGATAATTGTTCATCACTATTGATTTTTGCTGACTCAGATTTTAATCTCTCTTGTTGAATAACAATTTGCTTTTCGGATTCTTCTTTTGCCTTAATAATTTCTATTTCTGCAAGTTGTTTTGCCTCAGCCTCTGCTCTTTGCTTTTCTAGCTCAAGTATTCTTTCTGTTGCTTCAACATTTCTTTTCGTAATAGTTTCTTCTTTTTGTTTTGTAATTTCGTTTGTTTGTATAGATTGAATCGCTGTTAATTCTGTAATTTTTTTGATACCCTGCGAATCCATAATATCATTAGGATCAAGATGTTCCATCGGAGTCTGAGAAAGGTAATCTATTGCTGTATCTTCTAATTTATAACCATTTAAGTCTCTTCCAATTGATTTAATAATTTCTTCTTTAAATTTTGTTCTTTCCTGAAACAACTCTTCAAAATCCATCTGTTTACCAACTGTTTTTAACGCCTCAGAAAATTTAGCCTGAAAAAGTTCGTTTAGTGTTTCAGGAGTGGAAGACCTTTTACAACCGATAGAAGTTGCAACTTGTCTAACATCGTCTTCATTCATATTCACTCTAAGGTAAAAATGTACAGTAAGGTCTGCTCTAATATTGTCTTTACAAATTAAACCGTCTGTCCCATTTCTTGTAACTGTCATTACTTTTGTAGATATATCCATAATTTCTGCTTTATGAATAATAGGAAAAATCATAGAGCCAGTAAAAGTCACTTTTGGACCTTTTTTACCAAAAGCACTCGTTATAATCAAAGCCTTGCCTGGTTCTACCATTATTAAAAACTTACTCATAAATGCTAAAAAGAAAATTACAAATAGTAAAAATCCCCCAGCTATAACGCCAATTAAAATTAACAAATTCATCTTATCCTCCAAAATTATTTTTTAACAAATTTAAAAATCAATTTTTGTTACATAAAAAATATCATTATTATCATCATATTGATAAATTAAAACTCTATCACCTTTTTTAATTTCTTCTTTATTTTTTGTACGAATATCCACAAGTTGCATCTGTCCTTCGATACTTAATTCTGCTATACCAAATTCGTTAGTTACAGTAGAAGATGTAACCACACATTCTTTAGATATAAAATCACTTTTTTTTATTGTTTCAAAATCGAAAAACCGTCTTAATGGATTTGTTAATAATTTTGTTATAAAAATAGATGTCGGTAACAAAAGGATAAAACCAGCTATAAATCTAAATATCGAATTATTATCAATCAGTTTAAAATTATCAAATAAGCTATTATAAGAAAGAGATAAAACCCAAATTATAAAAGAAAACACAGTAAACCATATAGAAAATGGTATTTTACCAAGATTTAGAAATGTAAAAAGACTATCAATACTCAAATCGATATTTAAATCAATGGATTCTACATCAAGTAAACCAACTATAACTATAATCCAATAAACTAGAACTATGATTAAAATAACCGAATAAACAAAATTTTCTGGTCTAAAAATTTGTGATAAAAACATATTCTTTATCATCCAAAACTAATTAATTTTCTTATTGTTTCGTAAAAACAAATTTGATTTTTAGTCTATAATTATTATAGTAAAATTTTTTCTTTTGTCAAATAAATAGAATTTTATAAAAATATTTTATAAAAATGTGTCTTGTTAAAAAATTTCAAAAATTTTCAACTCAAATAGATCATCTTATACTCCCTTTTTTATACAACATCTATTTGACAAAGCAGCCTAAAAATTTTACAAATAAAAATCTCTGTTATGAAAAGATTAAATTGACCATTTGAGAAATATTAGATATATTATATTTATAATGTATAAAAAAATTATATTTTGGGTTGTTTTATGTTTAAAGATAAATTAAAAAAAATACAAATAAAAGATTTTACAAAATTTAAAGATCTTTTTCATTCTTTAATTATAATTACACCAAATGAAAAATTAAGTCTTGCTGTAAAACTTATGCAAATTCATAAAATTTCACAAATTCCAGTTTTTGAGAATAATGAGAATATTGGAACTATTGATGAGTCACTTCTGATTGAGATTTTAGGACAACAAATTAATTTTGATCAATCTTATGTAAAAGATTATATGAGTTTGCCATTACCTTCATTAGCTCTTAATTCTAATGCTTATGAGGCTTATAAAATATTTTTGGATGGAAACTCTGGTATAATCATAACTAGTGACAATAAACCAAGCAATATTATTACAAAAATCGACTTTATTAATTTTTTTGTTATAGATTCATCAGACTTTGAGTATGTAAAATTTGATATTGGCTCTCATATATAAGAATATGATTTAATACCTGACAGGTCTAATTCGTGAAATTATCTAAATTTTAATTCTGATTTATTCTGTTTTTTCTTTAAATTCGTTCTCAAGTTGTCTTAATCTCAAAGTTTCACCACTTTTTACCCCGTCATAAGTATATTGAAGCCATAAAACATTTACTATTTTCTGAGTAAAATTTGGATTTTGAAACATTTTAACACCAAAAAATTGAAATAAAAGAAAAAACATTATTATTATAGAATAAATTATTTTTGGTTTAGAATTTATTCTAAAATTAAAAATCAAGAATATGAAAAGTTGTGTCAAAATTGCCGCAAGGTGAACAAAATTTCCATTATGAACAAATAACTGAAATAAAAAAGCAGGTATAAAACAAAAAATCAAAATTATCAAAATATTCTTTGGTATATAAAATTGTTTTTTATAAATAGAATAAATGAAAAAAGGCAAGACAAATAGCAAAGAATTAAACATATAAACAAAAACCCTAGAAATATTCAAAATTGGGCTCAAACTCACCCCAGAGAATATTAAACTGGAGTCATAAACTGCTTTTTGGTTTTTTATTACCATAATATAAGAATAAAATCCGCCATATTCTAAAACAAGAGGAATAAACCAAGTTACACAAACTACCCCAAAAATTAATAATGACAAAATAATTAATTTAAAATCTTTAATCACAAAAAATAAAAATATATACAAAGGAATAAACATAAAAGAAATATCTTGCCTAAAACCCATAAAAAATGCGATAATAAGCCCAAACAACAATATTAGATTCTTTTTATCGTGAATAATAATTTTAATAGATAAATATATAGTTAAAATTGTACATAAAGTAAGAAAAAGCCTATTTCCACCAGTAATACTTCCCAATAACAAAACATCATTTAATGAAAAAATTATTGTAAAAAGACTCGCTTCATAAAATAAAAACCCGAATAACATGAGTAATTCAAAAAAAGCAAATGAAATTAAAGCAACTAAAAACATATTGATAATATGTTGAATAATCACTGGATTTTCAATAAAAATATGCAAAAATCTGCCTAAATAAATAAAACTAACATATCCTGGTGGTTGCACATCATAATTACCACCAAAAAAAGGTTTTTTCATATTTTCGGAATAAGTTGGCGCATCATTGTTAAAATCTATGTTTGGCACTAAAAAAGGTAATCTAATTAATAATGTCACCAACACACAAAGTAAAATAAAAAAATGTTTTGTTTTAAAAAAATATTTAATATTGTTCATTGATTACCTCTAAAATAAATTTTGGGTTGAATTTATACAATTTTGATTAGCATGTCAAACAAAAAATAAATATATGGGAAAAGTTAAGAAATAATAAGTATTTTTGAATAACCTAAAACAGGATAAAAAAACAAACGGAGTAATAACAAGTACTCATTTCAAAAGTAATAAAAACATGTCTCAAAAAGGAGGAGAAAATAAATGAAAAAACTAATAAATCAGCACTTGCTACACTCCGTTTTAATATTCAGAGGTGTTATTTCTATAGATAATATAATAACAAATTAAGATTAAAACAACCTTAAAATAAGATTAATTTGTCTTAATATTTATATTTTTCTAAAAAATAAAAATTAAAAAACAAATTTATACTTGCCATTTAAATAATTATTACTATTCCATATACAATCAAAAGAATAAAAAGTTTTTGATGCAGTACAAATTAACTTAGCAACAGATAAAGATTTCACACTACTGTGGAATATCATATCTAAGTAAATATTGATATTCATTTTCTTCTTCAGAAAATGTCTTAATTAATATTTTAAAATTAAACTTTAAATATAGTTTCAATAATTTATCTGCACAAACTCCATAAATAGCAGTTTTTCCAAGTTTTTTAAGGTCTTCCATATAAAATTTTTTTAAAGAAATATCTAGATCAAAAGGATTTTCCTTACAATCTTTTACAATGTACAAAGAAAGTCCTTCACAAAAATTAATATTTTTTTGTTCTTCTGTTAGCGTAAAACCCATCTCTTCAATTTTCAAGCGTATTTTATTATTCATATTTAATGCAGCTGCCATTATAATTTTACCATCTTTTTTAACTGCATAAATTTTTTGATACTCATAAGGTATTGTAGATTTTAATCGACATCCATCTATATGTTCATAATTTTTGACAATCCAGCTATTAGGTTCTTTTTCAACAAACTCTTCGTATAACCCTTTTTCAAATTCAATAAGTTCTTCTTCTGTTTGTAAAATACAAAGTTCTAAATTACCCATTTACTACCTCACCAAAGATTTATAAATAAAATATACTTAAAAGGTGATAACAGGTCAATCTTTTTTATAAGAAATAGTTTTGAAAAAAGATTTTTATTGATTAGATTTTTCAAAAATTTATAAAAATATATAATAAAAATAAAAAATATATTTTTTTGTTGAATTTATTAATTTTAAAGTTATAATATAAATAAAGGTACTACCTTGTAATTTAATTTGTCTAATTATCAATAGAGAAATAGTAGGAATTTTTTATGAATATAAGAAAAATTTTATCAATATCTATTTTATTTTTAGTTTTATTTCTTGTTTCTTGCCCTCCAATCATTGAAAAAAAAATAAAAACTATAATTGTTATGCCAAAAGAAGATGTTACAAACAACAATTCAAATAATAATACTGTTGCGGAATTTTGGGCGTTACCAGGCATTACTTTTGTAAATTGGAGACCTAATATTCATATTAAAGGAACTACAGATAATGGGACTCTAACAGGTAGAAAATGGGATGGTACTCCTGATATAAATCCAGACTTATGGAGTCTTTTTGAGTATTCTCAAGTTTTATACTATGATTCTGATTATACAGGTTTTAATATCCCAGCAGATAAAGATGTTACTATTGATAACACTGTAATTATGCCTTTAGCATTTGAACAAAAACTTTATAAAAGAACGATCCAAGCAGGAGAAAGCCCAAAATATGATGTAACTTATGATATTGCAAATAAAGCAGTTGTAATAACATTAAATACAGAAAATTCTAACTATTTAACTTTAAAAACTGGTACAAGAATAGCCGTTTTTGCAACTCAAAGACCAACTCAATGGGGTGCTCAAAATGATTATACTATAATAGATAGCTTTCCATCAGGAAACTCCCTCCAAAAAACAACAGATAGCACTATAAAAGATAATACAAGTGACAGGTCTGTAACCAGAAAAATAAGTTATATTACTTACAATGGCGGTGTTCAAGATATAAGCTCTGATAATAGCACAAACCATTGGTTTAAAGGGCTAAAATTAGAGCAGGCAAAGATTACTATATATATGCCACACCTTGCCACAGGTGATGATGCAAAAAAATACTGGGACACAATTGACAAAACCCCACTTGCACCATTTATGTTATTCTGGATTGCGATTCAACAGTAAAGTAGAATAAAAATCAATCAATAATCTTTGTTTGTTATAAATCCAAAAATAACTATAACCATAAAAAATTTGAAACGATTCTTTAATTCGATATTTATGAATTTATAAGAATTTTATTGAATTTTTCTATTTTTTTTAATATAATTATAAAAAAGAAACAATATAGTACATAAAATATAAGGAATAACAACTTGTCAAACCAAATAAATAAATTTAAGAAAAAATATTTTATTTTAATCTTTGCTATCAGTTTTATAGTTATTTTACAAATCTTTATTTCATTATTTATAGAAAATAGGATTCTAAAAAAATTAACGGATACAAGAAAAAAAGAGTTAAACAAAATCTGGGATAAATATTTAGAACAAAAATTTGGAGAATTGGGAAATTACGTTGATGGTTACAGTTGCTGGAAAGATTTAGCAAACGCAATAATTTCTGCAAACGAAACAAAAGAACTTGATAGTGAGTCTAAGGATACATGGCTTGCTGGTAATGCAAACAAAAACGATATAGTTGGCATCATATCTTTTGATAATATACTTGTAAAAGATGGAATTGAGATTGAAAAACTTGACTCTTTATTTTCCTCTCCCATACTAAAAGAAATATACAAAACTACAAATTTAAATCAAGAAGCAAGAAACAACAATTATATCATTAATATCAAAGGAAATACTCTACTTTTAGTCGCATCTCCTATTTGTGATGATGACGGCAACCCAATGGTAGATGGAATTGAAATTTTTGGTAGGATATTAAAAGAAAAAGACATCGATGACATAAAAACTTTTTTAAACTCTAATGTTTCTCTTACAAACGCTACTGATACAAAATCATATCTAACAATTTCAGTAATCGATTCTTTTGATAATGAGAATACAAAATATTTAAATATAGATCCATTGGTAAAAATAAATGATTTAGTCTTTAATCCTCTATTAACAAACTTATTTTTACAAGTAATCATTACAATTGGAATAATTTTAACATTTTTGTTTTTATTAAATGGAATATCCAAACTATTTGATGAAACTGAGAAAAAATCAAACACAATTTCTAAGCTAAGTTCTGATTTTATAAGTATAAACAACTCTTTTAAATCAGTTAGCTCATTTTATAATAAATTTCATTCTACCATCAATAAATCAGAAACCCAAATAAAAGAAATGCAAACAAGTCTCAATACTGTACAAAACCAAAGCAAAGAACAGGCTACTCAAATAGAAAATACAAATAAAGAAATGTCTAAAGTTTTATCTAATATTAATAACATAACAAATCACCTTGAGCATAATTTTATAAAAATGAAAGAAGATAGCCAATTAATAGAAGAAATGCAAAATAATATGAGTGAAATAAAAAAAGTTTCTTCTAATAGTAAAGAAATTTCTATACAACTAAATAATTATTCTCTAATTGGGGAAGAATCTATAAAATTAGTAATAGATGCTATTGCAGAAATTTCTGACTCTTCAAATAAAATTGAAGAAATTATAACTATTATAAATAACATTTCTGAAAAAACTAATTTACTTTCTATAAACGCCTCGATTGAAGCTGCACATTCAGGGGAACATGGAAGAGGATTTTTTATTGTTGCTAATGAAATAAGAAAACTTTCACAAAACACTCATAAAAATACAGCAAACATTTCGGCTGTTATAAAAAAAATCGTCGAACAGATAAACCAAACTTCTTTAAAAACAAAAGAAGCAATGGATACACTGACAAACATAATGAGTTCATCGACTAATAATCAAAGACTTTCAAATGAGATAAATTTTTCTGTTGAAGAACAATACCATTCTCTACAAGAAATAGTACAATCAACAGTATTAATGGTACAAATTACAGAAGAAATCAAAGATTCAATGCTTAACCAAAAAAATCTCATTGAAACTCTGGCTAACACTATGACAAATTTGGAAGAATTTTCTTTAGAAACCAAAGATAAAATTATTTCTCATATTGATTATCTAAATTCTGTTTTACAAACATTAGTTGACATAAAAAGACTATCCGATGAAGGTAGCTCTATTATGGGTACTTTTAGCAATTTTATCGATAAATTTAAAACTCATTACGAAAATAGTCAAAATTAAAAATCCATCCCATTAATTTATTTATATCCATTTTTTTAGATAAATTAATCCCACTCTTCATCGTTCTCAAAGAGAAGTGGATAAAACTAAAGATGAATATAATCATAAAATATTTTAGGTAAGTTCTTATACTTTTTTTAACTATTTCAGAAAATATTTGGCTTTAGTTAAAATATATGATATAAATATCCGAGAATTCTAAAAAAAGGATTTAAAATGCTTTTAAAATATAATAAACCGATAATAATGTATAATCCAAAAGCTGGCGGTGGTAAGGCAAGAGAAAAATTTGAAATTTATTATAAAAAATTAAAAGAATCTAATATTTTTACTGAAAATATAGATTTTTGTGAAACAGAATCAAGAGATGATGCAATCTCAAAAGCTATCAATATAAGCGAGCAAAATAATAATGATGTAATAATTACTATTGGTGGTGATGGTACAATTTCTACAATAGTAAATGCTTTAATGACACTACCAAAAGAAAAAAGACTTCCATTATTACCTCTTCCTTCTGGAACTGGAGATTCTTTATTGAGAGACTTTAATGTTACAGATATAGATTTGGCAATAGCAAACTTAAAAAAAATTGATTCACCAAAATTTTTTGATTTGTTATTTTTAGAAGAATTGGAAGGCAATTATAAATATTACTGTATAAATGTATTGGGAATGGGTTTTATATCAGATGCAGCAAATTATGCTGTTAAAGGTATGAAAAAATTTGGTGCTATGGGTTATGTATATGCAATTTTTGCAGCACTTGGCAACTTTAAACCATATAAGACAACTATAAAATATAATGATGGTAAAAACACATACCAATCAGATAAAGTATTTTTTTTGACTATCTCAAATACAAAATATAGTGGTGGTGCTGTAAAAATTGCACCAGATGCTATTTATAATGATAATCTTATGGATATTGTTATACTTCATGATATAAATAGATTTCAATTTTTAAATGGTTTTAGAAAAGCCTTTAAAGGAAAACATTTAGGCAAAAAAGGATGTACTCATTTTCAAACTAATTCTATTGAAATTCATTCAGAACCAAAATTCCAATTAATGCCAGATGGCGAACTCGAGGGAACGAGTCCTTTAAGAGTAAGTATTCTTCCAAAAGAAATTGCGTTGGTAGTGTAATATGATAAAAAATATTTTTAAAATTATTCTATCAATGATACTTTGGGCTATTTTTTGGAATGTGTTAATAATTTCAGTTATTTTAATGCTTATAATAAGTTTATTTATTCCAAAAAAATTTTACAACCCATTAGTTATACTCGTTTGTAAAATCGTAATGTATTCTTTGTTACTTTTCCCACGAAACAAGGGATTAAAAAAAGAAGAAGTTCCTTTTCCTGTAATTTATGTTGCAAATCATGTAAGTTTTTTTGATATTTTTATTTGTGGAAGTATTTTACCTGGTAATCCAAGAGGTTTGGAACTTAAAAGTCATTTTAATAAACCAATTTATGGCTGGTTTATCTCAAGATTTGGCGAAATACCAATTGACACTTCGAGTAAATCGAGTATAAAACATTCTTTTTTACAAATAACAGAGATGCTAAAAAATAAAGTTAGAAGCATTTTAATAATGCCAGAAGGAACTAGAACTCGAAATGGTAAAATAGGTGCGTTTAAATCTGGTGCTTTTTATTTATCAAGACTATCAGGTATTCCGATAGTACCAGTTGTTTATAAAGGACTTTTTGAAAGAAACAACCCAACAAACATTATAGTAAATCCGGGGTTTTTTGATGTAATAATTTTGCCTCCTGTAAATCCTGCTGATTTTAGTTCAGATGACGAAATGGCAAATTTTGTAAGAAATTTGATGAGTAAAACACTGGAGGAAAAACAATGAGACTTGATAAATTTTTAAAAAATTCTCTAATTTTTAAAACAAGAAGCGGCGGAGAAAAATCAATTGAAGAAGGCAATGTTTTAATAAACGATAAAATTGCAAAACCTTCAGCAAGTGTAAAAGTAGGAGATATTCTTACAGTAATTAGCCCTTTAAAAAAATCAAAATATAAAATATTATTACTTTTAGAAAAAAACGTTTCAAAAAAAGAAGCTAAAGAAATGATAGAAATTGTATCTGAAGAGCAACTTGACTTGTGAGATGGTATTTGTTAAACCTTTAAAAAATAAGAAAATATATTTAACTTGAGTTCAATATAAGAATGTTTTTAATAAAAAATGATAAAAATTAAACAAAAGTATTGATAAAAACTATTTTCTTTATTAAATTTTCTTATATCGAACTCAAGTTATTTTATACTTTATCGTCTAAAAAAATGGAACATTATGGATTGATAGTTATAGTTTGATCTTTACCAGAATTTAATGTATTATCATATACTGGATTTGAACTATTTTGCTGATAAATTTTCAACCTAAAAGATGATGTTGCTGAAAAATCAATTAATAGCTTATCATTATAACTATTTCTTTCTTTTGTAACTAATGATATAACATTATTACCCATTTTTATATTTTGTATTCCATGCTTTTCTAAAAAATTGATTCTCCAAGTAATTGTGTTAGATGGTGCTTCCAAATCTAAACCAATTATATTTTCAATAAGAAGAGCAACTGGTCCAACACCAGACCATCCACAAAATTTCTGCCTTACAAGAAGAGTTGCATCCCATCTTGTTGCTGGAGCATAAAATTCTGGAGAATAAGCCTCCCAAATCTGATTTATTCCATCACCATTTCTTGGTATATTAGGTTCAGTTAAAGATGGCATAGAATAAGAATATGTTAATGGATTAAAATCATGGTATACTTTGCTCATGTTTTCTATATGATTTGTAGAAGCCTCAAAAGCAAAATTATTATCATACAAAGCCAATCCCTTTATTACAGCAAAATTTGTAGGTGCCCATACCCCACCTTGCCAATAATGCCCACTTTTATCATACAAAGGATCATTTGCTGCTAATGTAGGAAATAAATGAGGTCTATAAAATTCTAAAGTATTTTTTAGATGATTAGTAATCATTCCATTTGCTTGTGCAGAATCTGGAATTTCAGCAATCATAGACCAAAATGATGCTATTGTGTTTCGGATATGCCATGTCCCATCCTCTTTTTTATCATAATAGGTATTATATTGACTATTCCATAGATAAGAATTGATAATATTTTTAACTGTATTGTATTCATCTTTATATTTAGTCTCTAATGTTGTATTTCCAACAACATTTGCTAATTTTGATAAATAAAGTGCAGCAAGAGCTTGTTGTGATGACATATCAATCCAAGCACCTTTAGAAATATAACTTTCTCTAGGTGAATTGTCCATACCTGAACCAAAGTCTGTATTATAATATAATCCATTGCTATATGATGATCGTGCATTATTTTTCAACCATTGAAAGTATTTATCTAATACTAGGATTACTCTATTGATACGAGATGTATCACCTGATAATTTATAATACCTCCATTCCATCCATGCAAATAATGGAGGATTTACATCATTACTACCAGTTTGAACTCCAGTATTTTGATTGTAACAACGACAAATATATCCATCGCTAGATTGATGATTATAAAAATTATCTAATGTTGCCATTGTTGGAAAAATATCTCTTCCATATATTGCATAAGCAACCATAAAACATGAATCCCATTGATAAATATTTTCATTAAAACCTTCATCAATATAATTTGTTTCAAAACCTTTTTGTACATCACCATTCATAATTTTTTCATGCATAAATTTCCATGCCGCCCAATATAAATCAATCCAATTTGTATGCTTTTCCATAATTGGATTTGGAAGCATTTTAATTATATCATCACTTAAATCAGGTGTTTTCTCTGGCAATGATACAAATCTAATAACACATTGTGAATTACTAAAAGTGGGATGAGTGAGTGTATAGGTAACATCTTTGCTTGGAGTTCCAGAATAAAATAAAAGAATATCATTTGTAAAATTCATATAACGATTGGAAATATTTTGTCGATTTTCATAAGCAATTGCATCTGTAACTGTTAATCCATTATTAATTGAAAAACCACTATTCCCTTGACTTATGTCTAATCCATATTTACCAGATAATTTGACCCTAACACAATAATTAGCAGTACCATTTTCAAAAAGTTCAGCAGAAAGAATTCTAGGCCATTCATTTTCAACTGGATAAACAATTTCTTTACCAGAAAAAACCACAAATTTGTTATCAGTATCAATGTTGAATGATTGATCTATTCCGGGATCCTTTGCCCATGCGTTTGTTCTCACAATTAAATTTAAAGTACGAACTTTTGAATTAAAAAAAACCTCTTTTTTAGCTTTATAATAAGATACACTATTGGCAATACCTGTGAATTCATAGGCAGAGCCTCCTATTTCAGATGTCCATAACCAAAGATTCCATCCAGTATAATTATTATCAGCTCTATAATAAAATATTGCAAATTCATCACTATTCAATGTAATGCTATTTAAAGCCTCTATTACATTATCAATTTTTTCTGGTTTTGTATTTTCAACTGTTCCTGGTCCCACTTGACTAAGAATAGTAGTAGTTGTTGTTTTTGACGAAGTATTATTAACAGCCTGTTCTTGTGAACAATTATTTATCAAAATTAATAAAATAATCAATATAATTGTAAATAACCCAACTTTCATATAATTTCCTCCACTTTTAAATATTTTTCTTACTAATATCTTTAGAACTATAATTTTTTTAGTTAATCGTTTAACTAAAAAAATAAAAAAAAATCAATATTTTTTACATGATTCTCTTTCTATTACTTTTAAATCAATATTATAATCACCGTTATCATTAACTATAATTTTTACAGATTCTCTACCAACATTCAATAAATCTTGAGATATTGTTGTCAATGCTGGATTATAATAAGCAGATGTAGTAATATTATCAAATCCAATAACTGAAATATGATTGGGAACTTGTATGTTATTGTTTATTAAACCTTTTATTAGCCCAATAGCCATTATGTCAGCTGTAACAAATATAGATGTAATTTCTTTAAATTCCTGTAAATATTTTACAGAAGTTCTTAATCCTCCTTCATAAGATACCTCCTCATTAAATATATATTTATCGTTATATATAATATTATATTTTTCTAAAGCATTTTTATATCCTTTAAATCTATCAAAAAATACACCAAAATTATCTATATCACTATATAAAAACCCTATTTTCCTATGTCCAGATTTAATTAAATACTCTGTAGCTAAAAATCCACCCTTAACATTATCTATATTTAAATATCTAAAATTATTAAATTTTTTATGATTTCCAAAAATAACAGTTTTTATACCTAAAGAATCTATTTGCTGAAGAATTTTTTCATTCTGATTACCTAAAATTATGATTCCTGAATAATTTCTCTTTATAATCGAATCAATATATTTTTTTTCATCTCTTAAACAAGATAATGTTACATCATAATTTAATAGAGATGCTTCAAGTTCAACTCCAGAAATAAAATCTGAATAAAATCCATTACCAGTAAAAAATATTTTTTCTTCATTCTCTAGTGGTATGTAAATAACCCCAATTAAATTTGTTTTTTTTGTTACCAATGACTTTGCATTTTGATCTGGAAAAAAATTATATTTCTTTATTATTTCTTTAATTTTATAAGAAATTTCTTCAGAAACTTTATTAGTTTTATTATTTAAAACATAAGAAACAGTTGCGGTTGATACCCCTGCTTCCATTGCTATATCTTTAATTGTTATTTTTTTCATAAAAAACTCAAATATTATTAGTTAATCGTTTAACTGATAATATAATATTTTATCTTTTTTTGTCAATAAAAATTTTTTAAAATTATTAAAATTATATTAATCCCAGACTCTTTTGGAAAAGTATGTGAAACATACCTTAAACGCTTCTAAAAATTAAAAATCTTCCATACAAAAGCTTAAGAAATTACAATATTTTTAAAAAAATAAATAAAACCATTGATTTTTTTTTATATTTTTCGTATAGTTATGAAAACTTAGTAATTTTTTTCATTGTAAAGGAGTTTTAATAATGGACCAAAATAGAAAATATTTATTTACATCAGAATCTGTAAGCGAAGGGCATCCAGATAAAATTGCAGATCAAGTTTCTGACGCAGTATTGGATGCTTGTTTAAGAGAAGACCCAAAATCAAGAGTTGCTTGTGAAACTTTCACTACAACTGGTATGGTTTTAGTTGGTGGTGAAATCACAACAAAATCTTATGTTGACTTACAAAGCGTAGTTAGAGGTGTTGTTAAAAAAATAGGATATGATAGACCTGAATATGGTATTGATTTTGAATCAATGGCTGTTATTAGCACAATTCATTCTCAATCACCAGATATTTCACAAGGTGTAACAGAAGGTCAAGGATTATTCAAAGAACAAGGAGCAGGAGACCAAGGAATGATGTTTGGTTTCGCTTGTAAAGAAACTCCTGAATTAATGCCAGCACCTGTTAAATATGCTCATAAAATATTAGAATATGCAGCTGAATTAAGAAAAAATGGTGGAATTACATGGCTTAGACCAGATTCAAAAAGCCAAGTTACAATTGAATATGAAGGACATAAACCAATTAGAATTGATACAGTTGTTGTTTCTCATCAACACGATGAAAATATTGGTTATAATGATTTAAAAGAAGAAATCATTGAAAAAATTCTTAAACCAATTTTAGAACCAACTGGATTACTCGATAAATCAACAAGATTTTTTATTAACCCAACAGGTAGATTTGTTATCGGAGGACCTCATGGAGACTCTGGTTTAACAGGTAGAAAAATTATTGTTGATACTTATGGTGGTATGGGTAGACATGGTGGTGGTGCTTTCAGTGGTAAAGACCCATCAAAAGTTGACAGATCAGCAGCTTACATGGGTAGATATGTTGCAAAAAATGTTGTTGCAGCTGACCTTTGTGAAAGATGTGAAATTCAAGTTTCTTATGCTATTGGTGTTCCATTCCCAGTATCTGTAATGGTTGATACATTTGGCACAGCAAAAGTTCCAGAAGCAAAAATAGAAGAAGCTGTAAAAAAAGTTTTTGATCTTTCTCCTGGTGGTATCGTTAGAACACTTGATTTATTAAAACCAATTTATCAAGCAACAGCTGCTTATGGTCACTTCGGAAGAGAAATTTTCAGCTGGGAAAAAGCAGACAAAGTTCAAGAATTACTCAAAGAAATTGGCAAATAATTTATATACACTGACAGCTTAAACAATTGTTAGTAAAAACATTATGGGATTGGCTAGAAAGCACTTAACTTTTTAACTAATCCCATTTAATTTTACAATCTATCTTAATCATTACATTCAAATCAAAATCCTTATCTAAAGACTTGACAATAATTAAAAAAACTATTAAAAAATATATTCTAAGTATTGTTGGGTTGTCATTACAAGAAGACTGTTGAAACAATCTCATAATTATACAAACTATTAATGGATTTTAACAATATATATTAAAACAGGTTACTACGAAGAACACGAAAATTTTGAAACAATTTAAATAAAATAAAAATATTTTAACCACTATTGAAAGGTAAGGAGAAATTATGATTAAAATAAATAGAAATTATCTAAAATTGCAAGGAAGTTATTTATTTGCAGAGGTAGCAAGACATGTTAAAGAATTTCAAGAGTTAAATCAAGACAAAAGAATTATAAGACTCGGAATTGGTGATGTTACAGAACCTTTATCTCAAAATGTGATTAAAGGACTAAATGAAGGTGTTGCTCACATGGGTAAAAGAGAAACATTTCAAGGATACCCTCCCTACGAAGGTTTTGCTTTTTTAAGAGAAAAAATTGCAGAAATAGATTTTAAAAGCAAAGGCATAAATATTTGTGCTGACGAAATTTATGTTAGTACAGGTGCTAAAGAAGACACTGCTAATTTTCAAGAACTCTTTGATACAAGTGTAAAAATTGCTATAACAGACCCAGTGTACCCAGTTTACCTTGATAGTAATGTTATGGCAGGAAGAACGGCTTCTTTTAAAAATGGTAGATTTGATGGAGTGCATTATCTAAATTGTAATGAAGAAAATAATTTTACCCCAGATTTGCCAACAGAAAAGGTTGATTTAATTTATTTATGTTTTCCAAATAACCCAACTGGACAAGTTGCAACAAAAGAATATTTAAAAAAATGGGTTGATTATGCTAAAGCAAATAAAGCATTAATTTTATTTGATGCAGCTTACGAGGCTTTTGTTAGAGAAAAAGACATTCCAAAAAGTATATTTGAGATAGAAGGTGCTAAAGAAGTTGCAGTTGAGTTTAGGTCTTTATCAAAAACTGCTGGTTTTACTGGGACTAGATGTGCATATACGATTATTCCAAAAGATCTAAAAATCTATGATGATGATGGAAAAGAACATTCTTTAGGAAGTTTATGGCTTAGAAGACAAGCAACTAAATTTAATGGAGTTTCTTATATTATCCAAAAAGGTGCAGAACAAGTTTTTACAAAAGAAGGTCAAGAAGAAGTAAAAAAAACAATTGATTACTATCTTGATAATGCAAAAATAATAACTGAAGGACTAACAAAACTTGGCATAAAATATTCTGGTGGCAAGAATTCTCCTTATATATGGCTTAAAACTCCAAAAAAACTTTCTTCATGGGAATTTTTCCACAAATTATTGAATGACTGCTATGTAGTAGGAACTCCTGGCGTTGGCTTTGGCAGCTGCGGCGAAGGCTACTTTAGACTTACCGCTTTTGGCAAAAAAGACGATGTTATTGAAGCAATCGATAGACTTGGAAAGTTGAAGATATAATTAGATAAATTTATATATAAATGTGGATTTCTAATTACATTTTTAGTATAAATTCTAACACGAAGAAATTTTATTAAATAAAAAAAGAACAGGAACCCCTCCTGTTCTTTTTATTATACTACTCCAATATTATTTTGAAGGAATTACTCCTAAGTCTTTCATCAAGCCAAACATATTTGTAGTTTGCCATTCTGCTGTGACTTTGCCGTTTTTTACTTCTCTAATAAACATTCCAGTTGCTAATATTCGTTTGCCAGTTGCAGGGATACCCATAAAGCTTCCTGAATTTGTCATTTCATTTGTATAATCAACAGCAACAAGTTCGCCTTCTCCAATAACTCTCAAAAATTTCATATCCATTTCTGTCATAGAAGTACACAAAACATTTTTCATAAAACCAATGTATTGTTGTTTATTCATCGGAGGGTTGCCATCACCAATGTAAGTAAAATTATCATCAAGTAATTGATTTACTTTATCCCAATCCCCGCTCATTATAGATTTTGAAACTCCAAGTGCAATTTCTTTATTTTTTTCCATTTTATCTTCTCCTGTTTTTAAATTTGTTTTACATCCTGTAAAAGTTAAAATTAATATTATTGTTGAAAAAATTAATATTTTTAGATTCATAGTAATAAACCTTTCTTTTAGTTAAGAATATTATACAATAACAAATCATAATACAAATTCTAAATAAATATGCATGCCTAAATATTTATGAAGTTATCATAGGATTGTTATTTCATCGAATTGAATTTACTATATAAAGTGTTTTATGTAAACTTATATCAACTTATGTTTTGAGACAAAAAACTAATATTATAAGACATTTCTTTCACATATTCTACAGGAGAAACGCCATTGATATTTTTAAAAAACATGTTGAAATATTCGGGTGATTTGAACCCAAGATTGTAAGATATTTCTTTAATACTTTTGTTATTCTTCATTAAGATTTTTTTTGCTTCAAGATTTAATCTGTAATTTAGTGACTGTTTAGGAGTAATGCCAGTTGTATCTTTAAAAATTCTATTTAAAGTTCTTGTCGTTACGATTAATTTATTTGCGTAATAATTTATGTTGTGAGAAAAAGCGTATTCTTTATCAATTGCTTTTACAAATTCTTTAACAATAGGATGTTCAACCATTCGCTCCGAATTAGAATCATTTCTAAAAGATTCGATATATTTTATTACTAATAGAGAATGTAATAACAATATTTCAGGATTTGTTTCTTCCATCATCATAAAAAAAACTTTTTCTATTTTTAGAAACTGCTCTTCATTTAAGGATAATTGAAAAACACCAGTTATTGGACATAAAAACAAAAATGCTTGAGCAATTAAAATATCTTTAATATCTTTGTCGAATACAAAAATATATGCCTCTTCTATATCTACAAATATATTTTTTGTTTCATAAAAAGGAGAACTATTCATAACTGTAAAATTTGTGAATAAAAATTCTTTTCCTTTTAAATTTAGTTCTAATTTTCCTTTTTTAAAAAAAATCAATTTTTGCTTATCTTTGTAAAGATTAATAATGTCTTGATATTCATTTGAATTTACTACTTTTATAATTTTAACCATAATATACAATCCTTTTTTAACACTACGGTATTCTAACCCCAATGTCTTTTCTTTTATAATTATTGGATTTATCGATAGTTAGATACTTCGATTTGTATTCCAGAAAACTTGGAGATTTACCAAATTTTTGAGTTAGAATATATTCTATTCTTTTTAATTCTGTATTTTTGTACTTTCTTTTATAACATAAAGCTAACATCACTAAGTATGGAGCTTTTAGTTGATTCTTTTTTATTAAATGTAAAATTAGTTTTTCTGATTTTTCAGTCATTCCATAAGTATAATAACAACAGGATAACATAAATTTTATATAAGGATTATCTTTTTCTTTATTTTCAATCAAATATTTTTCGAGTCTATTTATTGCAAGATCAATTCTTCCTTTTTTGCAATAAATTATTGATTCGTAAATTAAAACTCTTTTAAAACTTGAGTTAGTATATTCTATAAGCTTACAAAGTCTAACTGATTGTAAAAAATTGTTATTTTTATAAAAATATATCAATGATTTAAATTGAGTAGGAAGGTACAAGGGATTTAGGTCAAATGTTTTTTTTAGGAAAAAAAAGCCTTTTTTGTTGTCTTTAATTTTAAAATATACTTCTGAAAGCAAATAATAGGATTTTTCTTTATCTTTCTCTATATTTTTCAAAATTTTTATCGCTTCATTAAAATTACTTCTCTTAATGAGATGATAAGAATAGTAGAATGCTATGTGTTCATTTGTAGGATTTAACTTGTGCATTTTTTCTAGATGAATCAGTACTTGATGAGTAAAATTTCGTAATTCAAAAAGGTCTATCAATTTTAAAAGTGTGTTTAAATCATTTGGCATTAATTGGTGAAGTCTATAAAAATAAAAAACAGACTTTTCGTATTGTTTATTCTTCAAAAAATAATTTGCCGTAGCCTCCAAAAACATACAATTATTACGAAAAATAATTTTTAATTCTCTAAAATAAAAATTAAAATCTATTGGTTTTCCAGCAAATATCGTTGAATAATAATAAAAAAGTAGTGTTTTATCATTAAAATATCTACTTTTTATAAATTTTTTAGACATTAGATGAGATTTTAAATAATTTTGTTGTTCAATTAATACAAGTAGATAAAAATTGTTTATCGAAACATTTGTTTGAGTTGTTTTAAATATTAAATTAAAAACATTTAACGCTCTTGTTATATCATTCGTTAAAAACCTTGATTTTGCAAGACAAAACAACAAATTTACATCATGTTGATTATTATTAACGAGTTGAATGATTAGAGGAATCGCCTCTTTATATTTTTTTCTTCTATATAATGTGTAAGCGAGGAGTTTTTTAAAGTTTATCAATGAAATATCTGGGAAAAAGTCTTTATCCTTTATTGATTTTAGCATATTTTCGAGTTTTTCTAAATCATTCGTCAAATTATAAAGATATGCTAATGTTAATTTGACAGACTCATTTTTTGGGAATGCGTCGTTTAGAAACTCAAAATATTCTTTTGATAAGTCATATCTTTCTTCAGACAAAAATATAAGCCCTATCTGAAAATATGATGGATAACAATTTTTATTTATTTGAATGGATTCTAAAAAAAGTTTTTTTGCCTCGTCTATTTGATTTTTTGTGTAATGAAAATTGGCAAGGTTAAATAATGATGCAGAAAATGATATGCAAAATAATTTTTTTTCAAATAAAATAGAAGGACATTTCTTAAAAAAAGAAACACTTTCCGCAAATCGATTTAGGTTATAATAAGCAAGGGCAAGATAAAAATTAGCTAAAGAATTAATTTTTGCAATTTTTGTTAGAAAGTCAATTGACCTCTCAAATTCTTTTAGTGCAAGTAAAGTTTTTCCAATATAGAGATTGTACGATAAGTTTGAAGAATCTTCTTCATAGCATATTTTAAAATATTTAAAAGCTTGAGAATAATTTCTTTTAAAAAAATAAATTTTACCGATAAAATAATATGATAATGTATGAAAAGGATTAATCTTAATTTGCTCTTTAAAATAAGACAAAGCATGATCAAAAGATTTTTGCTTAAATAAGTTTAAACCTTTAAAAAAAAATTGAAAGTTTTTCATAATATACCAAAAATTTTTAGGATTGTATAACACAGATTAATCAGATTGTCACAGATTAAAATAGCATAATTACCTAATATTAAAGTAATTAGATTTATAATCAAACTAGTTTCTTGTAGTCTATAATTTCTGACAGACCTGAAAATATACCCAGATTAGGCTGGCTACAATAATCTGATTAATTAGTGTTATCTAAACACTGATTTTCAGAGATTTTCTACGATTAACATAGATTTTACTTTTATATAGAAAAGCATAATCTGCTTTAATTAGTGCTAATCCGTGTTATAGTATAGAAAAAATAATAATTTATGTCAAATATTTTAGGAGGCAAAATGTTTGTTGGTATTGCAGTTGATTTTGTTACAGATGATTCTAAAATAAAAGTAGATCAGATTTTAAAAGAATATGGTTTAAAAAAAATCCAAATAAATTTATATGAAAGTTTTGAATTTCCATCCAAAAAACTCGGCAACCTCAAAAAAGATATAACAGAGTGTCTCGATATGGATGATAAATTAAGACTCTATCAATTTCCACTTGATGATACTTTTAAAATTAGCTATATAGAAAACAGAAAATGGAAAAGGCTTTCTATTACGCAATAAATTATATACCAAGCATTAACTGGTTTTAGCAATAACTAAAACTAGTTAAGATCATGAAAGACATCAAAAACACGAATAAAATACAATATAAAAGAGAATTATGATTAAGAAAAATCTCACTCCAATGGATTTTGACCAAATTCTCTTTCTATCTTTTGAGAGATTGCTTTTGTGAAAACTATTTCTGTTCCATAGATTATTGCCCTGTTTTTGGCTCTTGTAAGACCAGTGTAGACTATTTCTTTTGTTAAAAGCCTGTTTTCTTCGTTTTCTGGTAGAATCAATAAAATTTCATTATATTCTGAACCTTGACTCTTATGGACAGTGATAGCAAAAGCATCGTCTTTGGGAGGTAGAAAATCGTAATCAAAAAATCTAAATTTATCCATTGCTTTAAAAACTGCCACAACTCTATTGGTTTTATCTATTATTGTTACTCCAATATCACCATTATACAATTGCTTTAAATTGTCATTTTCTGTAATTAATATAGGTATTCCACTAAAATTACCGTTTTTTTCTTTATATCGCCTTTTAAGATAATTATTTATAAAATTACATCCAAAAATACTCTCTTTTACTAATGTTAGTATTTTACTATTCTCAATAAAGTCAAATATTTTATTTAGAATGCTATCAATTTCTTTATTTTCA
>MIAN01000087.1 GCA_001829125.1 Spirochaetes bacterium GWB1_27_13
ATTGAACAATTATTATCAATATTTGACCAAACTACAAAAACAAATGATGTACATTTATTAAATATTAAAGAAGAAGACTATCCAGAAAAATTTAGATTTTTATTAAGAAGACTACAAAAAGCAGCTTTAGAACCAGAACTTAGGAAAAATATGGATATAGAAGACGAAATCATCGAAGAACTCGAAAATTTGGAAAGAGATATAGCAAATAGAGATAAAATTATCGAAGAAAAAGATAAAGTATTAGAGAAAAATAAAAAAGAATTAGAAGAAAATAGAAAATTAATAGAAGAATTAAAAAAAAATTAGGTGACATGTAATATTCGGACTTTAATGGTAGAAAACTAAAAGCGTTTTTCTAAGTCGCTATCTTTTTGTAAATATTTATCTCTGTTCTCTTTTCTTTCCCTTTTTTCAAAAAGATTAAAGAAAAGAGAAACAAAAAAAAGACTATTTTTTCCCAAGCACTTCTTCAACACCTTCTAGTAATTCAGAAATTTGGAATGGCTTTGGAATTAATTTTTTTATTCCACTTTCCATCATAAGTAGAAATTGTGTATTTTCTGCACCTGGATGAGCTGTTAATATTATTGCAGGTGGTACTTTATCCTCTAAACCTTCTCTTTTGAGCTTAACTTTCATTGCTGTATATAATTCCTGACCTGTTGCTTTTGGCATCATCATATCAAGAATTATCAAATCTATTTTATCTCTTTTTATGATATTGAGAGCATCTTCTCCGCCATCAGATAAAATAACTTTATAACCTTCAGTTGATAAAATATCTTCTAAAAGAGTCTGAATATTAATCTCATCATCTATAACAAGAATTTTTTTCATTGAAACTCCTATAAAAAATCAATTAATGTTTAATATAACAAACATTAATATATAATAATGCTTTTGGTTCAAAAAGTAAAGAAAAAAAATTAAAGCTTACAAAAAATTACATACAGAGTAGAATTGAATTGCAAAACACCATAAACGCACTTTTTATGTTTAAAGTTGTTTTTAAATATAGAAGGTAAAATTAATAAAAAAAGCCTTTGAGTATTCTTACATAAGCCACCAAGGAAATACCTCTGGAAATAATACAAATCACATTCTAATACTCAAAGGCTTGTATGTATAATATAATACCAAATTAATATATAATCAAGCTAAATATGTTTTTTTTATATAAAATTTTTTAAAAAAAATAGAAAAAAATGGAACTTTTTTAAATATAATGATACTAAAATAGCAACAATATTTTTATCTATAAAGAAAAGGATTTTTGGTGATACAACGAAAAATTTTCTTATTAATTTTTACTTTATTCGTAACTTTAAGTGTTTTTGGAAATAATATTGATCAAACAGATGATACTTTAGTAATTGATTTGCAAAAATGCCTTAGTTTAACTAAAAAGAATAATTTAGACTTAAAAATAGAAGATATTAAATTAAATAACAAAAAAACAAGCCTATACACAAGTTGGAATGATTTTTTACCAAAAATTAATGGAAGTACAGGGATTGATAACTCTATTAAACCAGATAAACTTACTACTAGTTTAAAACTAAACTTAAATATGTCGCTAAGTTTAAATGTTTCTAACTTTTTGAATGTAAATCAAACTATATTAGATTATAAATCTAGTAAAATTACATATAATTATGCTGTTAAAAAAGTAGAAATAGAATTAACCAAAAGTTTTTATAATATTCTATTAAGTGAAGAATATATTAAAATTAAAAACTATTCTTTAAAAAACTCAAAAAATTGGTATGAACTTGCTAAAAAAAGGTATAATAATGGTGAAATCTCAGAAATTGACTTACTTAAAAGTCAATACCAGTATCAAAATCTTGCTGTGGAATACGAAAATGAATTAAAAAATCATAAAATTAGTCTTTTACTTTTAAAACAAATTCTTAATATTGATGAAGAAAAAGAAATTAGTATTAAAGGACAAATTCCTGAGATTAAAGATTTTAAATTTGATGAGCTTTCAAAGGTTGATTTAACTAAAAATATTGATAATCAAAAATTAACTTTTGAGTTAGAATCAAGCAAAAATCAAAGAAATATTAAAATTGCAAACTTAACACCTTCTCTATCTTTAGGATATTCAGTAGGTAATAGTTATACTCTAACTTCAAATCCAAACAATAATTGGGACACATTAAGTTCAAATTTTTCGGTGTCAATTTCGTTTTCGCTTGATAATCTAATTCCTTTTTCTAATACACAGATGGAGTTATTAAATACTAACTCTGCAATAACTCAAAATCTTATTGAAATTGAAAAAAATAAGCATAAAATTAAGTCTGATTTGTTAAAAATTATATTTGAGTTAAAAAATACAAAAGATAATTTTAATAATGTTGTATTTAATGCAGAAATTGCAAAAAAAGCATACAAATTAACAGAAAACGAATATAATAATGGTGAAAAATCTATAAATGATGTAATTGATGGAGAAGAAATATTAAATGAGGCAAATTTTAAAATTCTTTCCGCCAAATACGATTTTATAAAAAATATTCTTGATTTAGAATTATTGTTAAATACAGATTTATCAGGAGATAAAAATTTAGTTAATTAAGATACAATGATAAGTTTTTTGATATTTTTTTATAATTATATAAGAAAAAGGATTATTTGATGAATAAATTTGTTTTTATTATTTTATTTTTTGTGTCTTTTGGGCTTTATGCGAAAGATTTGCCAGAAGTTGATGTAGAAAAAATCATTTCGAGCTTAAATTATGATTCTGTTTTTTATAGTGGAAGACTTGAGCCAAAAGATACATTTATAATTTATGCTCCTCTTGCTGGAAATGTTCAAGAAATTTTTGTTAGTGAAGGAATGTTTGTTAATAAAGGTGATAATATTCTATCAATTTTACGAAAATCAACAACTATCGAATACAAACCTACGATGGTTACAACTTTTGTTAGTGGAATTATTGCAAAAATAAATTTTAGTAAAGGTGGCGAGGTTTTTGAAAAAAATGAACTTGTAACAATAGCAGATGTTTCTACCTATAATCTTAGTTTACTTTTGAGCGATAAGGATATAACTGATATAAAAGTAGGAGACCCTTGTTTTCTTTCAGATGATAAAAATGTAAAAGGGATAATTTCAAAAAAATCATTTTTGGCTGACACCAAGACTGGTTTATTTAAAGTTGAAATAACTTTTGAGAAAAATCAAAAACTTTTTATAGGTAAATTTATTACAGTTGAGTTACGAACTAATTTTTTTAAAGGAATAACCCTTCCAATAGAATTTGTTATAAATAAATATGGAAATAATTATGTGTACATTGCTCAACAAGGCAAAGTGAAAATGCAAGAAATAAAAACTGGCAAATCTTTTGGTAGCAAAATAACGATTGTTAAAGGATTAAATGAAGGAGATTTGTTGATTGTAAAATCAGAGATAAATTTATCTGATGGGGATTCTATTAAAATCAAAGAAAAACAGAAATTTGATAAAAAGAAAGTAGACAATAACAATGCTAAAACTAATCCTTGAAAAAAGACGAATTATTTTATTTTTAGCCCTCCCTCTTGTTGTTGCTGGTATTATCTGTGTCCAATTACTTCCTATAAAGTTATATCCAAACACAAGAAAACCAATAGTTTCTGTGAATATTCCTTGCCCTTCGTATTCTGCTGAGGATTTTCATTCTTCTTTTAATGAAACAATAGAAAACCAAATTAAAACAATAAAAGATGTTGATAATGTAGAATCTACTTATTCTTCAAGACGAACTCAGTATAGAATTGAATTTGGGTGGAATATAGACACAGAAGAAGCAAAATTGAGAGTACAAACAGCATTTAATGCAATAAAAGGTAATTTACCAGATGAATCACAAAATTTTGAGGTCTCAAGCTGGTCATCAAATACTGGTTTTATGTCAATTGCTGTATATTCTAAAGAAATGGAACAAAAAAAATTATTTGAAATAGTAGAGCCAATTTTAAAAAGTAAACTTTCAAAAATTTATGATGCAGACAGTATTGATGTTATAAATATAGAAGAATTAACAGCAAAAATTACTTGTAATATAGATTCTATGCTTACTTATGGAATAACTGCAGATGAAATCGCTACGAGCATCAGAAATAACTATAAAAATATATCTGTTGGCTCTTTTACAGAAAAAACTAACCAATTTAATGTTCGTGTTAAAAGAGGAATTGATTCTGTTTTTGATATTCAAAATATTTTAGTTGGGATAAGAGGTAACAAAAAAATATTGTTAAAAGATGTTGCTAATGTTACCGTTAAGTTTGGAGTACCAGACCATTTATATAGTGCAAATGGAGAACGGTCAATTTTAATTTATGCAAGACCTAAAGAAGGTGGCAACTTAAAAAAAATGTCACAAGATGTTAGAAAAGCAATAGATGATGCAAAAAAATTGCTACCTTCTCATACACAGTTTGAATATTTGATTGATCCAGCCGTTTTTATTGACAATGCAGTAAATAATGTAATAAATTCTGCAATTATTGGTGGTATTCTTGCAATTTTGGCTATAATGTTCTTTTTGGGTGAGTTTAGAAACACTCTTATTATCGCCTTATCAATTCCTCTATCAATTATCTTTTCTTTTATACTGATGTATGCTTTTGGACTTACAATAAACTTAATTTCTTTGAGTGGTTTGGCGTTGGCTGTTGGAATGATAGTAGATGCCTCGATTGTAATTATAGAAAATATTCATAGACATAGAAACGAGGCTTTACATCACAAAAAAACTCTTCACATCATACAAATTATTTTAAATTCAGTGAATGAGGTTAGAAGTGCTATAATTGCCTCAACTATAACGAGTGTCTGCGTCTTTTTTCCTCTGTCATTTACATCTCCTTTGACAAACGCTATTTTGGGGGACATAGCAAAAACTGTAATTTTTTCGCTGTCCTGTTCGATGTTTACCGCCCTGTTGGTAATACCTGTACTTGCTTATTATATGTTTAGAAAAGATTTTCATAAAAAACATCATAAAAAGACTATTTTTCAAAAATTTTCTCAAAAAATAACTGATTTTATGATAAAAGTTTATTTATTCTTCCTAAAAAGGCTTTTAAAATCAAAAATTATTTCTATTATATTTATGATTTCTTCTTTTGGGATGTTAGTTTTATTATTAATGTTTGTGTTTCCAAAAATCAAAAAAGAAATAATTGCTGACCCAAAAAGCGATAAAATTTCGGTTTTTTTTACTAATTTTACAACAACGGATAAAGAACAACTTTTAGAAAAAATCAGACCAATAGAAGACGAAATTCTAAAATTGCTCGGTGATAAATATAAAAATAGGTTTGCAAATATTTTTAGAGAAAGAGCAGGCAATTTAATCATTGGTCTAAAAAGTAGTAAATATCTTGAAGAATCAATTGATCTATTAAAAGAAAAACTCATTTCAAATACTGAATGGCGGTTTGAGATTTATCCGTGGGATCCGTCACAACTTCCGTTACCACGAACTTATGGGCTTGAAATTAAAGTCAACGGTCCAGACAAAAGCGAAGTATTAAACATTATGGAAAAAATGATCGATGTAATCACCAAAGACGACATTTATAGAAGTATTTTTTCTATTCCATCCTTGTCAAAATCAAAAGAAATAATTTTAAAACCAAGAGATGAAGTTATAAATAATTTTTCTAACTATAATGTTAATAAACTTGCAACAATAGCAAAAATTGCATTAACAGGGACTCCAGTTATATCTATGAATGAAAAAGATAGAAAAATTGATATAACAATAAATTATACTGATAATTATATTACAAATGTTGATACTTTAAAGAATTTACAACTTTATTATGACAATAAGGGAATTCCTTTTAAACATTTTTTTGATTTTGATTTTTCGCAAACCCTTTCCGAAATTAGAGCAATTAACGGAGAAACTACTTATAGCATTTTTGCAAATCTAAAAAGGGGAACAAATAACAACCAAAAAAAACAATTTGAAAAAATTATTAAAGAAAGACTTGCTAAAGAAATTGAACTTCCCGCCAGTTATTCTTATACATTTGAAGATACAGATAAAATTATAAATGAGTCAATAATTTCTTTACTCTATGCCATTATTGCAAGTATATTTCTAATTTACATTGTACTCGGTATCCAATTTAACTCAATAAAACTACCTTTTATAATCTTAGTTACTATACCGCTTGGTTTTATTGGCGTTTGTGGAAGCCTTTTTTTGTTTAACTCCACAGTTTCTCTAAACTCCATGCTTGGCACTATTCTACTCGGTGGAATAGTTGTAAATAACGCAATAATAATAATTGATTTTTACATCAATTCAAACGATAAATTTGACTCAAAAATAGAAACTTTATTACACATTGCAAAAATTAGATTTACACCAATCCTAATCACGACAACAACAACAATATTCGGTATGCTCCCAATAGCCTTTGCACTCGGTGACGGCACAAACATAATTCAACCACTTGGAGTTGCTGTAAGTGGGGGGTTATTTGTATCAACGCTATTTACTCTTTTTATGATACCTTGCATATTAAATTTCGTAAATTTGAAAAAAATGAAGGAGTAATTGTGTATAATTGTCGTTTTATGAAATGGTTGAAAGACTTACTTTTGTTATAAAAATTACATATTGAAATTAATAAACAAAAAAAAGATTTGATTAAGAAATTATTATATATATTAAGGAGACTAAAAAATGGATTCAAATAAAAAGGTATCTAGAGTTGCAGGAATACTTAACCTCGTTATTGCTGTATGTGCTCCATTCAGTATAATTTTTGTTCCGTCAAAGCTAATTGTAGCTGGGAATGCTTCATTGACTGCTAGCAATATAATTGCTTCAGAAATGCTATTTCGTGCTGCTTCTGTTATTAGTATAATTGTACATATAATCCAAATATTATTTGTATTTTTGTTATACAAATTATTAAAAAAAATTAATAAAACCAACGCTTTGTTAATGATAATTTTTTCTCTGATTGGTGTTTCTATTGCTTTGTTTAATGAGCTTAACCAATTTGCAGTCCTTTTACTGTTAAATGGTTCAGATTACTTGAAGGTATTCAATATTAATCAATTACAATCTTTGGCAATGTTTTTTCTTAATTTACATTCTCAAGGTCTACTTATATCTCAAATATTCTGGGGTATCTGGCTATTTCCACTTGGATATTTAATACTAAAGTCTGGCGAAATTCCTAAATTTATAGGTATTTTATTGATTATTGCTGGATTTGGGTATCTAATTGATTGTTTTTGTAAATTAATTTTTACTAATTACAATATAACAATTTCAACGTTTACTTTTATAGGAGAATTACTATTTACATTTTGGCTTTTGATAAAAGGCGTAAAGGATAATGTTAATGATAGTTGAAGTATTAATTTTTCATAATTGAACATTCTGGTTAAAAAAATTTACCAAAACTTTTTCTATATTTATTCATTAAGTTCTAATTCATTTATGTAATTTTGAATGATTTCTTTTTGTTCATCAAATAATTCTACAAATTGTAAGCCGGCATTATACTCTTCGTCTTCTTTTTGGCACCAGATAACAATTGCCTCACAACTAAAAGATTTATTATCATTACCAATAGGAATTGAAAGCATCAAAAATACTCTTGTGTAAGAATCTAAAAAAATATCAGTTTTACAAAGTAAGCCAGTTTTGCTTATGTTAATGCCAACTGCATTTATATAATTTTCCTTTGGAAAAGTAAGTGTTATTGCCTGATTAATATCAAACCTTTTATACACTCTTCTTTCATCTAGTTTTGCCATAAATTGCTCCAAATTATAAAAAATGGTAATACATAATAAAAATTTGATTAATTTAAACAATCAAATTCTTATTTCTCATTCGGTGACTAAATAATAAATCAAAATTATGTATTAATTATAATCCAAAAAAGAAAAAAAAGATAAAATAATTAAAAAATATTTTATCTTTTCTTAGACCAATCATGTTTTTGAAACCATATAGGTCAAATTTTATGGCAAAATCAAAATTCGATTTATAAACTACAAATTAACTCTGTTTCAAACATTTTTAGACCTTCATCTTTAAAATATTGTTTGGTTTCTTCGATTGTTTTTTGTATAAGATCAGCCTCATTTTCATCACAGTACACTATTATCATAAAATTTTCTTCTGGCCAAGTATGATCGCCCATTCTTGGGCCTGATGTTCCAACCCCATAAACTAATGGAATTTTTGTATAATGATTAACAACATTATTTTTTTTAAATCTATCAAATAAATCTTCTTCTAAAGACCTATTTCCTATAATTTCAATCCTTTTCATAAAAACCTCCATTTTACCATAAAAGCGACATTCGCGAATGTCGCTTTTTATTCTATACTATTTAATCTCGCCAGCCAATTTTTTTCTTCTATATTCGAGTTTTGCAAGTCTTTTTGTCTCTTTTTTAGCCTTTCGTTTATCAGAAAATTGGCTAAAAATAGAATAAATTACTGGAACTAAAAATAATGTAAAAATCGTACTCACTGTTAAACCACCGAGTATTGGTTTTGCAAGAGGTTGAGTCAAATCAGTACCTTCGCCTTTTACAAAAGCCATTGGAGCAAGACCTAAAACAGTTGTCAAAGTGGTCATCAAAATTGGTCTGAGTCTATTGCCACCTGCTGTAATAGTTGCTTCAATTATACTCATATTTCTACCTCTCAAGAGGTTTGCATAGTCTATCAATACTATACCGTTATTTACTACAACACCAGCAAGTACGACAAGTCCAATAGCAGTATAAATACTAAGAGGTTCACCAGTTAAAAAGTGAATCCATATAACACCAGTTACAGTTAAAGGCAAAGTAAACATAATTATAAATGGGTCTAAGAATGATTCAAATTGAGCTGCCATTACGCCAAATACTAAAAATACAGCAATTAACAAAATTACCATAAATTTTAGCCCATATTGTTGTAAATCAGCAAAATCTCCAGAAAAATCTATAACTAAATCATCATCTTGAGGAATTTCTTCTCTTATCATAGCCCTAATTTTAGCTTCTACTTCATTTAATTTTGCACCAGGAGCAATACCACCAGTAACATGGATTACCCTCATCTGATTTTCTCTTTTAATACTTACAGGTCCTGTTGTCCTTTCAAAATGAGCAAAACTTGATAATGGAATTTTTTTGCCATATTGATTCATAACAAAAACTTTTTCTAAATCTGGTAACGCATCTCTATCTTGAGGGTCAAGTATTACAAGAATATCATATTCACTTCCACCTTCTCTATATTTAGAAGAAGCAATACCATCAATATTTGCTCTTAATTCATTACCAATATTTGCAATATTTAATCCCAAAGAATATGCTCTGTCCCTATCTATCATAATCTCAATTTGAGGAAGCCCATCTTTCATATCAATAGCAGGTTCTGTTACTTCTTTTACTTTATCCTTAATTAAATCTCTTATTTTTCTTGCTATTAAAGAAGCCCTATTTAAATCATTTGATTTTATGATAATATCAATAGGAGAGGCACTTCCACCAAAATTTCTACTCTTAAAAGAAAATATAGCAGATGGAAAGTCGTTAAAATGTTTTCTCATCTTTTGTTTAATAGTTGTAGAATCATCTATTCTACCACTAAATTCTGGTAATGTAATTGTAAGTGAACCTTTATGTGAATCAACTCCACCCAAAAATCCAAAAAAACTCTTTTCACCAGAACTTATAATAATATCTTTATATCCTTTAACTTCTGATTTTGCCATTTGTTCAATTTGAACCATCATATTTTTGGTTATCTCAAGTTTTGTTCCAACAGGTAGCTCAATAGAAACTTCAACACTATCCTCTCCAGTCGTTGGCATAAACTCAAAACCTATTTTTGGTATTAAAAAGAAACTACCTATAAAAATACCTGCAATAACAAGTATAGTTATTAATCTATGTTTTAATACAAAAGATAATGCACTTTTATAACCATTGCTTAAACCATCCCATAAACCTTCGAGTAAACTATCTAAAAATTTTAAAACACCTTTTAATGGAACTTCCATTCTTGTATTAATTTGTAAATACTTACTCGTTAAAATAGGTACTAAAAATACAGCCACGATTAACGAACAAGTTAATGATATAACAACAGTAAATGCAAGCCCAGAAAACAGTTCTCCAACCATACCAAGTTGACCTTTAAACATAATTAATGGTGCAAATACACAAATTGTAGTAAATGTCGATGCACTAATAGCAGTCATCATTTCCTGACTACCCAAAATAGAAGCAATTGTATGTTTTGCTCCTTTTTCACGATAACGATAGATATTCTCTAATATTACTATCGAGTTATCAACAAGCATACCTATACCAAGGGCTAAACCCGCCAAAGTCATCATATTTAGAGTAAGATGAAAAAAGTACATTAACATAAGAGTTATTATTACAGATATAGGAATAGAAACGCCAATAATAACAACACTTTTAAAACTTCTCAAAAATAAAAACAATATCAAAACAGCAAGTAAAGCACCTGATACAACAGCAGAAACTACCGAATTCAACGAATTTTTTATAAGTGTTGTTGTATCTCTAATAACATCAATCTTAATACCTTTTGGAACTTCGTTTTCTATTTTTATTAGCCTTTTTCTAACACTATCAGCAGTCTTTACAGAGTTAGACCCAGTTTGTTTTTGGATTGTAATATATACTGCTGGATTTCCATTTACATAAACAGCAGACTCTTCTTTTTTGAGTCCATCATATACATTTGCAATATCTCTAAGCCTTACCGTTATTTGAGATGGTTGACTCGTTGGGCTATTAGGATTTGCAACATTTTTATAAGCAATAACTGTATTTTTTATTTGTTCTATATCAGTATATTCTCCTGCTGTTCTAATTAGATAGTTTTTATTTCCTTCACTTATAGTACCAGCACTTATCTGAACATTTTGACCTCTTAACATATTTGAAATTTGAGTTAATGTCAAATTGTAAGCTTCTAGTCTATTTTGGAGAATCTCTACTCTAATTAATCTTTCTCTACCACCAGATACTCCAGCCATAGCAACGCCTTCAACTTGTTCTAATCTTGGTTGAATGATGTCTTCGGATATTTTTCTTAATTCTTCTGATGAACGATTTCCTTGTACAATTAAATAAAGTATTGGTATCATCGCAGGATCAAATTTAAAAATCATAGGGGTACTTACCCCGTCAGGTAAATATTTTTTTATAATATCAATTTTATCTCTAACATCATTTGCAGCCTCAGTCATGTCAGTACCCCAAGTAAACTCAAGGGTTATCTGACTCGATCCTTCTGATGAAACAGAAGTAAGTTTTTTGATACTACCAACATTACTCAAAACACTTTCCATAGGTCTTGTTACTGTTTTTTCTATTTCTTCAGGACCAGTTCCTTCATAATCTGTAAAAATTAACAATACAGGCGGATTTATTTCTGGATACAAATCAACTGCAAGATCAAGACTTGCATAAACACCAAGCCCAATTAGTAATATAAATACTATAAAAAGTGTTACAGGTCTTTTAACTATTTCTTTAGCTAACATTTTTTCTCCTTAATTTATAACTCAGATCTTTTCAGATTGTTGCGTAGATATAAAAGTTACATTTGCAAATGTAATTTTTATATCCACAATGTATTCTGCGTTATTTTTATTCGATATTATCTTTTACAGAAAGAGGTTCTATTCTATCTACAATTTTAACCTTTGTTTTGTCTTCGAGTAATGTTTGACCTCTTATTACAACTTCCTCTTTTGCTGATAAACCTTGTACAATTTCTATTTTATTATCTATTTGTATTCCAGAAGTAATCTTTCTTTTTTCTACTGAGTCAGTTGTTGAATCTGTTGTATTATCTTTAATTACAAAAACAAAAAATTCGCCGTATCTTTTAACTATACATTCATCTGGGATTTTTACTATATTAGTTTTCTTTTCTGTAACAATTTTAAGTTTTGCAAACATACCAGGTTTTACTCTTGTATCTCTTTCATTTAAAGAAATTTTTATCTCAAGCATTCTTGATTGAGGGTCAATTACAGGGCTTATCTCAGATAAATAACCTTTAAATGTAACTTCTGGATATGCCTCAAGTTTAATAAAAACAGGTAAACCAATTTTTATTTTTGAAATGTATTTTTCTGCAACATAACTTACAATATCGACATCATATAAAACCCCAATTTTAACAATAGGGCTTTGTAGAGTTACAGTTGCTCCAATTTGTGCAGGAACTTCTGTTATAGTTCCAGAGATTGCAGCTTTTACAGGGCTTGCTTGATATTCCATACCAGGTTTTGAAGGGTCTACTTCTGCAATAACATCACCTTTTTGAACATATTGACCAACTCTAACATTTAAAGTTATCAATTTACCCATTGTGTCTGGATATACAGCAACTTCTCTTTTTGTCTTAATATCACCATTTAACTCAAGATAATCATTAATTTCACCTTTAACAACTTTTGTTGTATTAACAGCAAAAATTGTTTCTACATTATCAGTAGACTTTACATTAGGTCCACCCTTTTTATCTTTTTGGTTAGGATTTTTACATCCTACTATTAATAATAGAACTAATAAAAATAAAATCGTTTTTTTTATCATATATTCCTCCATTGTTTATTTATTTTATAAATGCAATTTTAATAAGCCTCTGCTCCAGCACCAGAAGAATCAGCCCCTTGAGTAGCAGAACCTCCCCCAGTAGAAGCACCACCAGAACTAGTTCCAACTTCTAAAGAATATTCTAAATCAAGTAAACCAGTTATATAGTTATACTCTTCTTTCATTAAGTTAAATTTTGCACTATTAAGCTTTGATTGAGCATCTTCAACATCGAGCAACTCTTTACTACCAACCTTATAAGCATCATCAGCCATTTTAAATGCTTTTTCTGCAAGTTTTACATTTAATTTTAAACTCTCAAGCGAAGAAATAGATTTTTTTAATTTTAAAATAATACTTTCTATTTCAACTTCTGCCATTTGCTTCATTTGTTTAATACTTACATTAAGCTTTTTCATATCATAATTATATTTTAAAATATCCATTTGGGTCTTTGAGAATGGAAGCCAACTATCAACAGGTAAAGATAGAGCAAACATTAACATACCACTTCTTTGTTTCCAAGCATTATCAGCCTCTTTCCATGTGTCAGATTTACTAATATCGTATTGAAAAGATGGGTCTGCACTAAACTTTAATAAAAAACTCGGTGTTAAATACGAAATTGAAATATTTTTCATATTCTCAAGATTTTTCAATTTTAAATAAGTTGATTGCATATCAAGTCTTTCGTCAATTTTTTTTGAAATTAATTCTTTTGCATTAAAGTCTTCTGTTTTTTCAACTTTTAACTCACCATCAAGAGTTATTTCTACTTCGTTTTTAATTCCAATCATCTGTTTAAATTGAACTAAATAAATATTATAATTATTCTTCATTTCCATTAATTGAGGTTTTAGATTTTCTAAAGCAACCTGTGCAGATAAAACATTGTATTCTGGAACAAGACCATTCTTATAATTAATTTGAGTTTGATTGTATCTTTTTTCTGCCATATTAACATTATCTTGAAAAACTTCAAGGCTTCTTCTTGTAAGTAAAAGTGTATTAAAAGTTTTTTTTACTTCTTTCATAAGTTTTTTCTTTGCTGTTTCAAACGATATTTTTCCACCTTTATAATCAAGAACAGCTGCATAAACAGCAAAACCCATTGCTGCATTTAATCTCCAAGTTAAATCAAAACTAAAACCGGGAGTCCAAAGTGGCGATATTTTTTCACCCATAGTAAAACCTGGAGGAGTTGATGTTTTCTCAAGACTTGGCATAGTTCTATCTTCTTCCTCCAGATTTGTTCTTGAAATTGCAATATTAAAACTCATAGTTGGTAAAAAAGCATTCCACGATGTAAATGTACTCCATTTTTTGTATTCATTAGTAAGATTTTCACTCTCAATCCCCAAATTGTTTTTTAATGCAAGGTCAACAGCATCATCCATTTTTATGCTTAGTTTTTTACTATCTCCAGTCATATCTATAACTTTCTTATCTTCAGCATTTAAACTTAATACAGAAAATAATAGAATTAAAATCACAAAATACTTACTCATTATCTCTCCTTTGTATTTTATTTGTCTAAAATAATATATATTTATTAAAAATCAATAAATATCATTTGAACGGTATTAATTCTTAGTTGAATGGCATAACGCCGATTTACACAGATTTTCACTAATACCTTCTCCATAATCCGTGCTAATCCGTGTTATGCCGACCAAAAAATATTTAAAAATATATCTAAGGTTTTCAAAAGAAAAACCAGAACCTATAAATGTTGTTACTAAAATTTCTTTAACAATTTGCATATTTAGTAAAGAACTAATAATTTTTAAGTCAAGAGAATAGTTTTTTATCAAATTACTCTCAATTGCTTCATTTATAAAAAAATACTTCTCATTTAGAAACTCATTATACTTTTTATCATTTTTTTTGAATAATTTAGTATTTAGTCTCTGAAAATGTAACCAATTAAAAAAGTGCATAATTCTCAAATCTTTAAGCATATAAGTTGCATCTACAACCATATCGCAATATAGTTTTTCTGGAAATGTATTATATTTTCTTTGTTTTTCAATAAAAATATCTTTAATTCTAGTTATTTCTTTATAAACCATATCACTAAACATCTCTTCCTTATTTTTAAAATGAAAATAAAAGCTACTTTTACTCATCCCCGCCTTTTTTGCTATCTTATCAAGTGATGCACTCCACAAGCCTTCTTCTGCAACAACACTTGTGATAGCATCAAATATCTTATTTCTTTCATAAATTTCTTCTTTTTTTACAGAAGAATGGTTTTCTATCTCTTCAAAATCAATATTTGGGCTTATATTGCCATTCCTAAACCCATTTAGAGAAATTTCGTAAGTAAGATTAATAAGCTTCTCTACATCAAAGTCTGATAATGGGTTCATTTCCTTTTTTTCATTTAAAGAAAGAAAATAAAAAGTTAAAAAAATTCCAAGTCCATAAATAAATCTTAGATAATATTCTGCTTCATTATGAGAAATAGGAATATTATATTCTTTAATTTTATTGCACATCAATTCTCTTTCGTAAATTTCTATCCTTTTATAGTCTGGATTGTTAAACATTGCATTTTTTGTTGTAGATGATGTGAAAAAATAAAGAAATTCTGGATTTTTACCATAAAAATAAAAATGAAATTTTATATAACTATACAAAAATTCTTCAAAATTTTGACTTTTACTATCTTCAAAAAAAGGTTTTGAATTAACCCAATATCCATTAAAAAAATAAGTAACCAAGGATTCTAAAAGTTCATCTTTATTTTTAAAATATCTATAAATTGAAGCTTTTGTAATTTTCATCTTGTTTGCTATTAAAGATAGACTCATATTAAAAAAACAGGTTTTACCCCATTCTTTAAATGCTACTTTTGTTATTTCTTCTTTTTTTAACTTATGCTTATCATTTTCCATTTATGTACTCCAACAAGATAATTTAATAAATCGAACAGTCATTAACATTAACTGACCAATCATTAACTTTTATCGAACGGTCATTAACATTATATTAATAAAAAAACAATTAAAAGTCAAATATTTTTTTTCAAAAAATTAAAATTTTTCTTAAAGAAATAAAAATATTTTGCTATACTACATAATTAATTTTATAGGAAAAATCTCACACAGAGGTACAGAGAACATAAAAAAAAGTTTTGAAAAGATTCTCCCCTTCTTCCTTTGTGTTTTCCGTGTACTTTGCAAGAGATTTATTTTTTTTATAAAACTGGAAATATACCCTTTTCCATAAAGAATAATAAGTCGTTTTTTTAGGAGAATCATGAAAAATTTAAAAAAAATTCTAAGAAATATTTTTGGCGTAATCTGTTTGATAATCGGTGTTATTGGCGGTTTTATACCATTTTTACAAGGTTGGATTTTCGTTTTAATTGGTTTTTTACTTTTAGACTTTGCAAAAAAAGAAGAATGGGAAGCAAAAGTTTTAAAATTTCTAAAAAAAACCAAATTAGGACATAAACTTGCCACTTTATGGGAGAATATAAAGCACAAACATAAAAAAACAATAGAAGAGAAGGATAACTCTTCTATAAAAGATATGTATAAGCAATTAAAAGAAGAAAAAAAATAAAAAAATAAAGAGGTATTTATGGAATTAATCGTATCAAAATTTGGTGGCTGGGCAAATTCAACAAGTGAAAGAGTTAAATTAGCAGCTGATTTATTTGAAAAAAACCCAGCAAGAAAAGTAAAGATAAATTCTGCAATTGGTAAAGTCGAAGGATTGCCAAAGGTTACAGACTTGTTAGTTGAGGGTGCTGATAAATCTTTAAAAACTGGTGTTTTCCCTGCTGACATTCTTGAAAAAATTAGACTCAACCATTACTCTGTTTTTGAACCATTAGGGATTAGCAGAGAAAAAATCAACGAAATAGTTAGTATTCTTGAAGGATACATTAAACAAAGAGATTCTTTGTCTGCTGATAATTATAAAGCGTTGATTGTTGGCTCTGGTGAAGAATTATTTAGCCGTCTTGATGCTTATTATTTAGCCGAAATTAGAAAATTTGATGCAAAATACGTTGATCCAAGAGAAATTGGACATTATCTTGAAGGTAGCCCTCTTGATGGTAAAATTAGAGATGATTCTTATGAAAATTTAAAAAATTTATTGAATTTTAGTGGAATAATAGTTTATCCTGGTTTTTTTGCTTGTGATATTAAAGGAAAACCAATGATTTATAGTAGAGGTGGGACTGACAAAACAGCTGCTGATGTTGCTAAGGCTTTAGGTGCAACTTCTTATGAAAACTGGAAAGATGTTGATGGAGTTTACTGTACTGATCCAAGAGTTGTACAAAATCCAAAAATGATGGAAGAAGTTACTTATAAAGAAATAAGAGAACTTTCATACATTAGTTTTAATGTATTACATCAAGAAGCAATGCTTCCTGTAATGCAAGCAGGTATTCCTATTAGCCTAAAAAATCTTTTAAAACCAGACAGCAAAGGCACAACAATTTTGAGCAAACGAAATGTCAATACTGACTTACCAGTAGTAGGTATAGCTCACATGGAAAATATATGTTTTGTTAATATCGAAAAATCATTGATGAATGAAGAGTTAGGTTTTGCAGATAAAGTTTTAACTATATTTAGAGAACATAGAATTAACATAGAACAAATTACAACAGGCATTGACTCAATTGGTCTTGTTCTTTCAGTAAAAGAATTCAATGAAAAATCAGTTTATACTGGTGTTGCAGAAAGCACAAGAAAAATGATTAATTTTGAAGAATTTGCACATTATATAAAAACATGGCTTGATG
>MIAN01000088.1 GCA_001829125.1 Spirochaetes bacterium GWB1_27_13
ACCAAGTGTTAAGTTTCCTGTCTGTGGATTAACATCTCCTGCTTTTTCATTGAATGGCAAGTTTAACCCAGCATCATAACGAGAGTCCTGAGCAAACACAAACCCTACATTTAATATTAAAATTAACATTAACAAAATATTTCTTTTCATAAATTAATCCTATTTCTATTTTAAGTTATCTTAAATTTCTTCCATACTTCTCATACATATCCTCTCTTTTCAAAGAGAATAGCCGATAACACGGATTTAGTATAGATTTTGTCAGATTACACTCTTTTTATTCCAATCAGCGTAATCTGTGACCATCTCTCCCATAAATCCGTGCTAATCAGTGTTATATGCTTAATTAGAACCTCCGATTTTGCCATCAACAATTATCACAGTTACAGCCTCGCCTTTTGTTGAGCCATCGCTTTCCATTCTATATATATACAATGTAACTTTTACAGTTCTCTTTGGTTTTCCATCTTTATCAATCAAACTTCTTCTACAAACTGCTCCAGTATGTATATTTGAAGATGAAAAAGAAAGATTATTATCTTTATATTTACTATAATCAGTATTATCCCAGTTATAGCCACCTGTATAACTAACTCCAGCTCCTGTCTCTGCAGTAACTGAAGTTCTTATAAAAGGTCCATTTTTTAAATCCCATTGAGCACCAAGAGTAAATTCACCTTTTATATTAGTATAAACATTTCCCTTAACATCATTATTCCATCTTTCTATAACGCCTCCCTGTTCTCGTTTACTAAAGTTTTCACTATCACCATCGCCATCAAATATCCAAACAGATCTATCTAACATCAAACCTCTACCTTCAGAGTCTTCCGCAGATAATACAAGATAGTTTGAACCTGTCTCCAATACTGTAACTACTGCTTTTAATTCATCACTACCTATTTCTATAGTTTTTATCGATGTTTTTGATTCTGTTGTTCCGTTAGTTGCTCTTCTTGTTAAAGTCAAAGTTACCTTATAATCTTTATTTTTTGAGTCAATAGGATATTTATGACTCACACTCGACCCATATTGAGTCTCTGAAGAATCCCCAAATGACCATTTTGCTTGTGACCAATCAATATTACTTCCTTTTGATGTTTCAGCTGAGAATGTTATTACATTTGGATCAGTTCCTTTTTCTTGTTTATTCCATGTAATCATTGGTTCGAGTTTGTCTCCTTCAACATCTATTGTAGCATATCCAACAAATGGATAACCGCTTCCTTTTAAGAACATCTCAACCATTACAGAATACCCAAGTTTATCAGACTTAATAGCAAAAGCATGATTTATTGTTGCACCTTGTTTTTGAACAACGCCTTCATTACCGTCGTATATGTACCACATTGTTTTATCCCAATCAATATTCATACCTTTAGTATCTCTAACACTCAATTCGTATAAATTATTTTGTTCTCCTGATACTTTATTCGTTTTTATGAATGGTGTAAATACAATGCCATCAATATCTCTACTATCTTTTTTAATTATTGGCTCCATTCCAGTTCTATATATAGTACAAACATAGCTAAGAGTCGTTTTTTGTTCATTCGCAGGAATATCTATTCTTACAATAGGACCTTTTCTTGTATATTGTCCATCGATTACCCATTCTGTTTTTTCCCATTCAATATTTGCACCACTTGATCCTAAAGCATTTAAGGTAACAGTTTTTCCTGTAATTATATCTTTTATATCCCATTGTACATCAATATTTGTTTTTGTCACTTCTCCAGCTCGAATATTTATAACTTGAGTTACTGTCTTTACTTCAGCACCGCCTCTTCTTGATAATGTGAGAGACACTTCCACAATTGGATTTTTACCAGCCTCAAAAAATACATTATATATAGCAGTAGCACCTATTTGTAATGCAGACTCACTATTTCCAATAACTGGTACAGTCCATCGTGCTTGACTATAATCAATATTATCACCTTCAGAATTTGCACAGTTAAATATTATTTTTGCACCTTTAACAACAGTACCTTCTTTTAATGTCAATATTTCATAATTAATCTTTGGCACAATAGGACAAGGTTCTACAGAAACCAATTGAGAAACAGTCTCTGTTTTACCATCATTCTTTCTTGGCAATGTTAATGACACATTGTACACTGTTTGTTTATTTGTTTCTGGGAATTCATAATTAAAAGAGCTCGCCCCTTCTGTATTATACAAAAGGCTGCCATTTGCATAAATAGCCCATTTTGCCCTATACCAATCAATATTACCAATAGAGTCATTTCCAGAAAATTTTATCAATCTATTATTTTTTGAATCAGATTCTGTTGTAATTACTGGTTTAATTTCTTTGAAATCCAAGTCTATAATTTTATTTACTTGTAAAGAATCTACTTGCCCATTTATAGCCCTACGATTTAATTTTAAATTAACACTTATCTTATGTAAAAATCCATTCAAACTAACAATTACATCATTAGCCCCTTGTGTTGTAATAGGAACATTCCCAGCACCAGATATTGTCCATGTTGCAGAGTTAAAATCTATATTCGTACCATAAGATTTTAAAGCACTCAATTTTATATAGCTCGAATCTTCTGGTAATTCATAATCGATAACTGGCTCTATATCAGTAACAATATCAAATTTTAAATCAGAACTATTTGAAACTTTATTTGTTGCATCCTTTGAAGCCAATAAAGTAACAATCTTTGACCCACTTGTTGCATATTGATATGTTAGATTACCTTCAGAGTCGCCCTTCAGTTCAGTATTATCAATCTTCCATGTAAATATCCAGTCTGTTTCAACACTCGGTTTCCACGCATGAAATTTTACCAAATATGGATTATCTTTATCAATTTCAAATGAAGGTTTTGCCACAACTGCAGGCATCTTAATTAATTTATTTTGAGTGGTTGCTTCTTCAACATCATCTTCTATTATACAAACTTTAACATAATACTCTGTGTCCATTTCAAGACCTCGTATTATAACATTATTTGAAACCGAATATCCAAATTTTGTTTCTAGAGTGCCTTTTGCCCTATATTGAATCTCATAGTTGATCTCATTTTTTGTATAATTATCCCATTTCAATTGCAACTCATTTCCATTAACAGGAGTTGCAGTAAAATTAGTTATCATATTTTTCATACCAGCAGGTTTTGTTGCACCATCATCAATACTCATTTTAGAGAAGTTCTTAGCTATAAAATCATATCGCATCAGAAAGTTGTTATCTCCATCAGATTTTTCAAAAATAAGACTTCTTCCATCACCTGTAAATGTAGGATAATCGCCTTCTACTATACTATTATCTTTTTCATCTACTATCTTTTTTGCAATCTCATCTGGTGAGTTAACATAACCTCTTCCTTCTTGGCTTATAAGTTCAACAGTAGATTCATATTTTCTTGATAAATAAACATAATATGTTTGTTGTAGTCCTTGTTCTCTCTCAGACACAAACGCAATTTTTGATTCAATTTTTAAAGTTTTATCTGTTATTTCTTCTGGATATACAACACTCCATACAGGTAAAGAATCTCTTACACCATTTAATGTAACTGGCTTTTTCATAGATGATGGATTTTCACTATCCACTATCATTATTTCTTCATCTCCATCAATGTCTGTTGTATAAACTATAAACTTATCATCTGGTGAAAAATAAGGGAATCTATTGTTTTCATTAGAATTAAATAATTTTATAACTTCTTTAGTCTTAAAATTATATATATATATCTGCCATTTTCCACCTGAAGGATTTTTCGCTGAGAATATAAGTTTATCACCATTTGAATTGAATACTGGTCTTTCTATTTCGTATCCATTTATTTGAGATAAATTAATTCGATTTAGTTCTTTTGTTTCAATATCAACTACATACAAACTATCATAATTATATCCATTTGGATCAGTAATAGTAGGATCATATATACCATTATACAATTTCTTTCTTGATGTGAATAATAAACTCTTTCCATCAGAAGATAACGCAGGATAATCTAAAGTTCCTTCTATTCTTGGTAAACTATCAGTACTAATTATTTTTGTTAAATCACTTCCATTCGGTTTTGCTGTAAATACTTCGCCATTTTTTAGATATACTATTTTATTATTTCTAACCTTTGCTCTCATTTCTTCCCATTGCGGAAGTCTTAACATAGCGAGTTTATTAGCAGTCTTACTTAATATAAGTGCATAATAAACTATTCCATTCTCCTCAACTTTAGAAACAATATCAATATCAGCTAGATCATTTAAGAAACCCTGTTCGAGATAATTTTGATAACCCATCGTTGTATTATATTCGAGTCTACATATTGGCTTAAATTTAGGGTCATAAACTTCAATATTTTTCTTAAAATCATCATAAACAAATATTCTATTTTGATAACTCTTTATAATAGTAGGCATTACAAACTCGCCCTCGCCCGTGCCATAAGTACCAAATAGATCAAGTACCTTATTTTGATAAGACATTCTTATTATTCTTTGATTATAAAAATCAGAAATTAAAAGCCCACTATTGTTTTTTGCAATAGCACTAAAAGAACCAAATGCAACTGTTGTATCACCTGCGAGTCTAATATTTTCTTGCCTTACAGGATCAAAAATACCATCAACAATAGGAGTTTTAATAATGTAATCTTTATTTACTAAAGAAATATAAAGATTATTCTCATCACAAGCGATGTCTTTTACTTTATCATTAGTATCCACAAACAAAGCATTTTGATTTGTATCCTTTGCAATAACATAATTACCATACTCATTAGTAATAAGCATGTACACCTTGTTAATACCAATTTCATCAGTTGAAGTAATAAAAATATGATCATTATCAAGACATTTTATATCTGTTGGATTTTCAATTAATCCATCAAGATTTATACTAAATAATTTCTCTGAGATATAATTATCATTTCTACCAATTTCATAAATATCGATTAGATATTTAATATTCTCTTTTCTCAAGACAAATATTCTATTAGAAGAATTAGGCATCTTTATAGAAGACATTGCTAATGGTGTTTTAACAATTTTATTTGAAGATTGTCTAATCTTTTCATGGATTATTAAAGTATCATTTACAGAGAAAAAGTTTCCATCTCTTGTAATAACTCTTACTCTTGGCTTGATTTCACCAAGGCTCGAATATTTATGTTCCCAAATATGTGTTTTTGCCAAATCAGGATTATCAATAATATCTACTTTATCATAAATACCATCGCCATTAAAATCTATACTCCATGATGAAATATCATTAACATTTGCCTTACAATCAATTTTTACATAAGTATCAGAGTTTTGTCCTTCTGCCGAATGACTACTTAAATTCATTTCAATAGGCATCAATATTTCATTTGCTTTAACAATTATATCTTTTTCAAATTTCTTACCAGAAGAAAATATACTCACCATCTTTAATGTAGTAGCTATTTCTTGATCATTTGTTCCTGTATTTACAAAAACATTCTCAACAAAGAAAGTTCTATCTTGATTTACTGTTGCTTTTTTCCAGCCAGCATAATCTTCATTTTCTGGTTTCTTTATAGACAATGGGTCATAAATATAAATATTAACACTGTCAGTTATTTCATTATTTATTGTTCCAACAATAGACATTGGAGAATATTTTATATTATTATTAATATCTGGAAATCTCAATTGTGTTATATTATTAACTACTCTAATATTGTAATCCGTAAAATTTCCTACCTTATCCACTGCAGTTAATAAAATATTATTATTACCATCTTTAGTCAAAGGTACATTGTTTAAAACAAAACTCCCTTTTACACCAAGAGTAACTTGTTCACCATTTAAATAAAGCTCTTTTAAATAAGAATCAACTATCGCACCTTCCTGCCCTATAATATTTACAGCATATAAAACACGATTTCCATCATAAATATTCTCAACTTTTATCAAATCAGGAATATTTTTTGGATTAAATACTGGTCTATTTATATCAACAGAAAAAGTTACACCTCTTTCAATTGATTCAAAATTATCAATTTTTGCTTTTACTCTAAATGAATGTTCACCCTCTTTTAGATTATAAAAATCTACTTCTCTTGCACTACTATAACTTGACCATCCCATATTATCAAAATTATATGAGTATAACAAATTAGAATTAAACACATCATTATAATAACCTTTCCATGAGAATGTTACATTATTATAAGAAATTAACGAATTAACAGTATTTGTTAGATAAACTTCTGGAATATCTGGAGAGTTATTTATCTGGAGATATTGTTCTTTGGTTATACTCTCAGATATATTACCCACAGTATAATTACCAGTTATTTTTGCCTTAAGATTAATTATTGTATCAGAAACAGATATATTGTTTATAGTATAGATACGATAAGTAGAATCTATTGGAATATTATAAGGAGTGCTTATATTATCATTATATGAAATCTCACATGTTGCACTAGATATTCCTAAAAATTCGTACTCCAATTTTACAATTGCCGTTCCTGCTTCTTTATTTAAAGAAAGTAAAGAAAAATCCAATATATTAAAATATCTTTGCTGATTTCCTAGTTCTGTTGATTTTTCAGCAATTTTTTTTGCATAAAGAGTTTCTTCTTTAGTATATAAAATCTCTGTTCCCTTGAGTAACTCTAAGTTACAATCACAAGTCAAATCATATTTCCCAAAATTTGGTATAATATCATCATAATATAATTCAATACCAGATGAACCATTTAAATTAACTATTCCACTATTTATATAACTATTAGTTTCTTTATTAGTTATTGTATATTTTATTGACATATCTTTAAACAATTGGTCTTGAGTTACTGTTTGATTAGTACCTATATTCACAGCCATCCCATATTCAAAATATATTGTGGTGGTGGTTGTACTGTTGGCAATAGTATCTATCCTATTCTTCTTTGTTACAGTAAGACTTGATACTGGTATAATATTATTTGTATAATTACTATCAAAAAAATCAACTGCTGTAATATCAGAAGTCCCATCATAATAAAAAAATTTAAGTTGCCATGTAATATTGGATGTTGGATTAACATCTTTAAAATATGTTTTTATTATCCCACTATTATACAAAGAAGGAGTCCATGCACCAATATTTTCCTTTTCTATCCATTGATTTAAATTTTGATTTTGAAAGTCTTGTACTATATATTTTGTTTTTGAAATATTATTATTAGTATTATTATCAGTATAATTAATTATTAACTTGACACCAGCATATTTTACTTTTTCAATATTAGCAGAATTACCTTTATCATAAACAATATCAAAAGTAACATCATTAGACTTTCCACTAAAAACAATAGGACTAGTTTTTGTAACAATAAAATTTGGATATTTATCTTTTTTGAATGAATAAATATATCTAAAATTTTTAGTATTAATCTTTGCGTCAGCTACAATCTTATAATTTCCACTTACATAATCACTCGTAGAAATATTGTTTGTTGCCGAATCTTGCTTTTCGTATCTTATATTATCTCTATTAATAAAATAATTAATACTAACACTATTAGGAGTAATTGATAATTCATTACTATTATCATAATAATCTATGTTTAATTTATCTTTATTTGAATACTGATTAGTCCTATAAACATTACTAATAGTCAAATCATCAATATAGCCTTCCGCAAATGAATTAAGGCTATTATCACAACCAATATAAACATTATCAGTAGAAGGCATAATGCCTGCCAAACTTCCATAAAAAGGAAGACTTGCAATTTCTGATTTTCCCGCAATCTTATTGTCAACATATAGATAAACAATATTATGTTTAAGATCATAAGAAATTTGTATATACTGCCAATTATATTTTACAAAAGTCGTTGTATCCAATGTAATTGATGGTTTTCCGTCACTTCCTTTTATTATTGCATTAAATACAGCTTTATCATATCCTTCTGGTATGACAGTAGAAATCTTTATATATTCGCTATCAAACAATGTTGATGGATAATTAACAAAACCATCTTCATTAGACATAATAGGCTTATACCAAAAACCAACACTTCCTTTTGTATCAAATAAGTATTTAAATTTTAAAGATGTTTGAACTAATCCATTTTTTATTATATAATTGCCTTCGTTAAGAGTTATACCTTCTTTAATAGCAATATTTTTATTTGTTTCTATATATAAAACAACATCTTCTGGTATCATATTATCAATATTATCATATATAAGATGAAACCTTCCACTACTATTAAGAGTGACACTTTGCTCTTTTCCATTTATTCTAAGGCAGACTCTTACTTCTCCATTAAGAGTATTTTCTATCTCCCCAGAAACAGAATACCATCTATTTTGTCTTAAGCCATAATTACTTCTCTTATCTCCAAAATAATATCTTCCTTTTAAATTTGTATTTGAAACCGTTAAAGACTGTTTTCCTTCAGTTGAATAATCTTCCCCAACATTCAAATTATATGCAGAGTAATTACTTGCTCCCTCAAGTAGTAACCATTTATTATTATATGCGCTAATAAAATTTTTATGGTACGAACTAGCATTTAAACTCATAGAATTTACACTAGCATTTACATCTTCATTAGGTGCACAATAATATGAATCTTCTAAAGTTCCTACTTTGGCTAATGCCTCTATTTTGTTGCTTTCTTTAAAAAAATCAGTACTATCAAAATTAAATGTATATTCCTTAGTTGTAAAACAACTATTTTCTTCTACATTTAGGTTGCAATATCTTACAATTTCTTCATCTGTTAATGCTCTATTTATATAAAATGGCTCTGCAATAGAATAAAACCCACTATTATAAGCATTATCTACATCATAATCACCAAAAGAAAAGCTATGATTCGCAGTTAGAATATTATTAATTATTTCAGTATTTATTATATCTATCTGATATTTATCTCTATTAACAAATAAACTAACATTTTTATTTTTATCTATAACAAGATTAATTATATTCCACAATCCTTTAGGATCATCTATCAATGGTACTCCACCTTGTAATTTAGAATATTTAGTACCATTCTTTTCATATATTAGTTCTAAATTATTTTTATTATAACTAAAATATAGATATTGATCATTTGTTGTATCTTCGTATAAAGTTAATATTTTCTTATAATTATCTGGATATATTGGATTTGCATAATCATTGTCTTCTATCCTAAAAAAGAAAGATAAACTCATATCATTAGAATTAATATCTTTTTTAAAACTTCTTTTATCTTTTGTATATTTTAGACTAGTTTTTATATCAGTTGTATTATCTCCATTTCTATATCCATTATCACAAACAATTATGTCATTTAAAAGAGTATTACTATCACCTGTTAAATATATATCATTAATATCTGTTGCCAAAAGTCCATCAGTATATACTATTTTAAGAGAGCCTCTATCAAATATTCTATTTCCTGCATCTAAAGACATAAATTTAGTATTATATTTAGTTTTAAATTGACTTTTTATTTCTTCAATATCAACAACATAATAAAAATAATCAACTCCATTTATATAAGCATTTTTATCCTGAGTTATATTTAAGTCCTCTGTATTTTCAGTAACAAGATTAGCTATATTTTTAGTAGAATATGTAAATTTAAACTTAATCTTATTATTTATATCAGTATATCTTGGACTATTTTTTACTTTAAATACTATATATTTTTTATCATCATTATTAACTGTTAAATCAGCACAACTATTTTTTATCGACTCAATAGAAGGCTTATTTGATAATATAAAATGTGCCCCTTGTGATGAGGTAGGTTTGAAAATAGGAGTACCATTTAAAGTAGAATTATTAATATGATATCTTTCTATCATTGAATTAACTGGCAAATAATTTAAATTATTTGTAGGAAAATTATAATAATAAGCTGTCATCGGTAATAAATAAAAATATGTTTCATCCCCTACTTTCTTTTTAAAAGTCCTTATTATAAAACGGTTTGCATCTGATTTAGGTTTAAAGTTAGCTGTATTGAGTATAGTCCCATCCATCCAAAACTTATACTTTCCGGCACCCCCTCCTCTATTATCCCATCTTAATTCAATTTTTGTATATCCAGAGTTTAATTTAACAGTTTTTTTCACACTATCAGTTATTAAGACATCATTTATCCATATCGAAGCAGCGTCATCTAAATCTGTTATCTCAAAAGTATAATCTCTATTCTCAGGAATAAAATAACCATACCAATAACGCTCATCTTTTCCCATTGTAGCACTAAAATTAAAATCTAATTTATCATTAGCTACTCCCAAATAGTTTATTGCTCCCCCCTCTTTGACATATTTATAATCCATTCCATTCATTTGATATTCATACAGACTACCGTCTGAAGTAGTATCAGTTTTAGTAAGCAAAGATATAAAATAATATAGATAATATGAAGGGTTTATAGGGAATGTCGTCCCATTATATTGATCTGAATATGTAAAAGCAAAATTACCTATATTAATATTTCTAAATAATTTATCAGAAATAACATCATTATCAAAAATTTGATTTAATATAGTAGTATAGTTACCAATATCAAAACTATTAAATTCACTAATTAACATTTCATTTTTTAGAGATTTAAAAGAAAAATCCTCAGAAACAGAACCAGAATAACTATTACAAAGACTGGATGATGATCCAAGTGATGTAAAACTTGCTATATCAACATCTGGCAAATCTTCTATTTTAAATCCATTTTTATAAGCATTCTTTGGATCATCTATTGTCCAATTTGCTTTATACAAATTTATTGGAACATTATTAAATATATTATATAAATCTTTCCCTTTCATCTTATATAAAACTTCATAATCCTTAGTTGATATAAAATAATTTATATTAGAATTAGTTGGTTTTGCTTCATCAATTTTTAACACCTTCCCCGTGTTATCCTTAAACGAAAATGTTCCATCATCATTATAATAAGCATATATATCTTTATCATTCTTAATTAGATAATTATTATTTGTCCCAAGAGTGTCTTTTATCGGTGTTTTAACCATATATTTAGATGGTGCAAATTTATAGTGGTCAAAAGCAAAATTTTTTTCATTATCGATTTTTAAGGTATTATTTAATGGATTATTATATATTGGAGTAAAATTTATATCATTTTTTGTATAGTTATCCGTAATATTATCTGGTCTTTGTATATCATTAAAACCAGTTAATTCTTGAGAATAAGATTCTTTACCAGCAATATCTTTTACTACTAATTTTACCCTTTTTGTTTGACTTGGGATTATATTTTCAGAAGTTAAACTTGTTTCATCCCATAAAGCCTCATATACTCCATTTTCTACCTCTTTTAATTGTGGTTTTGACGAAATATATCCTGTATCATACCATAAGAATACATCTTTAAGATTTGTTTCTGTAACCAAGCCTTTGATTTCAATTAGTTGTTTATAAGTATCATTAAATTTATATGATTGTATAACAATTTTTGGGTCAGAGTTATCATAATAAAAATAATATTCTTTTGTAACGTCATCAATATTAGGTTCTTTATATTTAACTAATAAAATATTTTTACCTTCTTTAACATACTTTAGATTAAAACCAAAATCTTTAATATCCTCTTTTGTATTTTGATACAATGGATAGTTATTTAAAGTAACAGATACTTCTGTTCCAGTGTCTTTATCTATGGTTAGCTTTGGTACGTTTGTGGAGTTATAGTAAACATTTGGATTATAATTAAAAACAATAGAAGTATCTTTAATTGTTTGTTGCAAATTTTGTATCCAATTAAAAACAAAATCTTTTCTAGCATTATCTAAAAGATTATCATTTGAGTAAGATATTAAACTTCCATTATATTTTAATTCCCATTGTATTCTATTTTTACCAGATTTTATATTAACCAAAGTCGAGTTGGTATTATTCTTTCGTATATAATATAAATTACTTTCTTTTACTAAAGAATACCCAGTAAGATCAATATCTTGATAGTTTATTTTTAAGTCTATGATAGCCCCATCTGGCACATATCTATCAAATTTTAATTTAATAGGAATATTATTATCATTAGGATTTGCTTTTTGTTCGGCAGTCCAATATGTTGGGCTAATCAAACTAAAGTCTGGATATATATGAGTATTCCCAAAAGATTTTGTAGCAGTTATTTTTAAACCTTTTTTTATACTACTTAATGAAGGTACATCTGGTGTTACTTTTATAAAATAATTATCACTAGCACAATTTTCTTTCATTTTGATATTACATGTTACTTTAAACCTATTTGCAGCATCTAAATATACAATAATAGTTTTTTGTCCGTTAGAAAAAGTTAAACCATCTGTTAAACTGTCTATTTTCAACTCTGGTTTAAATGGAGAATTAAAATACCCTTCTATTTCAAAGTTGTTTTTTATAAATTCATAAGGTGGGTCTGAAGTTTCTTTTGCATCAATTGACACTTGTATATCAGTTGTGACATCATTTGTAAGATCATAAAAAGGAGTCAAAGTACTAACATTCAAAAATACTAAAGATTGATTTTGTGGAGGCACATTATAGGTTATAGTAACCAAATTAGATTTATCTACTATATATTCGTCTCTTAAACCACCTGGATTTTCACAGTATATTTTTATTTTTTGTTTACCTGGTATAAGATTAATTTTTTTATTTTCAAACTTACCAATATAATAACCATTTCCAAGTTGATTTACTTTATTTAAAATATCAGTGGTAGGGTTTTTATCTGTTGTTGTATCAAATACACCTGTTTTTTCTAATGTAAGGTCTTCTCCGTTCATTGTATCAACAAAAGAATACAATTCATACCCCACAACACATCCAACAAGCCCATAAAATTTACCACTCAAATCAATGCTATTATCTGTTGTAGAAAGTTGAGGAGGAAGTGTCGAAAGACTAGTTTTATCTTTATATTTTACTTCAATCAAGTCATTGGTAGAATCCACTACTTGCAAATTAAAATCTAATGATGCTTGTTCTCCTAAAGTATTTTGACATGAAAGATTTATTTTATAATCAGCTGAATTATCTGTTACATTATATTCATAATAAAAGCCACCATCTCTTTGTAATAGAATATCCTGATTTTGTATAGAAACTTTACTTACTGTCTTATCATAAATATAACCATGTATAGGTAATATTAAATTTTTATCCTTTGCTTTACATACTTTTACTTTTACTTTTTTATGAATTTTTAAATTAGAAATCGAAGGACTCATATCGCCACTTAAATCAAAATCAAATTTAAAATTTATATATTTCTCTGTTAAAAATTTTTTAAAATTAATATATATTTCTTCTTTATTATTGTTATAACTATGAGTTGTAACAAAATCATCATTTGAGAGATCAATAAACTTTTTAATATTATCAGCACTAATATCAAAAAAGTTTGTATTATTAAAGTTTTTAATTATTATATTTGTAATAGGATTCACATCCGAAGAGTTTTCTGTAAACCAAATAGGGTCAACGTCAAAACTTATCCCACTTATTGCCTCAATATCAGTATTTTTATAATTAAATTCACAACTTCCACTATCATAATATCTATTATAAAAACTATATAAGTTAGTATTTCCATAAATTCCTAAACCAATGTAACAAACATCTCCTTTTGTAACAACCATTCTAAAATTATTTATAGATATTGTGTTACTGCTTGTATATATCTTAGCATTTGATTCGATAGGATAAAACTCTCCAAAAAATAACTGACCTTTTTGTAAACCAAAAGATGTATTGTTCGATGATTTATAAAGGAAATAAAAAAAGTTGTCTTTAAAACTAATACCAATAAGATCATTTAAAATTGTTTTTCCAGAAATAATATTAGTAAAAGGTATCTCATTCAAAACTTTTACTGATGTTTTTTTATTTATCATTATTGTATTAATTTTGTTATTTGTTTTATCAACAAGTGTAGCAACATAATATTCGCCTTCGTCATAGTCTCCCATAACAATATAGCTAATATTTGAATATTTCATTATTATTCCACTTTTATCTTTTGATAATACATATCCATTACTTGTTTTATTATAGAAATACACATTATTTAATGAATCTCTAATTATTGCTGTTTTTAAATCACCTGTTAATTCTAATTGCTTAATATTGAAACTATTTTCAAAATTTTCCTTAGATAAATCAGATTGTGAAAGGGTAAATTTCGTTGTTCCTTCAACCAAATTTAACGGATTAAATTTATATAAATATATATAATTATTTCCATATAAATAAACTTGACCATTAATATATTTTACAAATTGAACATTCTTTACTGGCTCAGGGAACTCAACATTCTTTAATTGACCTTTTTCATTTAAGATAAAAAGTCCTGAATCAGTACTTGTAAATAAATTTGATGTTCCAATCAATAACCCTATATCTGTTTTGCAAATAGAATATCCAATAACACCAGATTTAGGATTTGCAGTAGCAGAATACCATCTTTTGGAATTAAAATCTTTCTTATAAATAGTAAGAATATTATTGTTAGTATCATTTTGTAAAAGATAAAGATCACCATTTGGGCTTTCTGTTATTTCTTCTGGATACATTCCAGTTTTTAAATCTACACTTGTATTACTTGAAGAAAGAATAAAACTACCATTACTTGATAATTCCATGTGTGTTTTAGTTATAGTTTTACCATCATTAAAAGCTCTTATTTTTTCTTCAGAGTCAAGTAAATCATAAGTATAAACATTTGGTTGAACTAAATCAATCCACAATCTATTATCATCAGTAGGTACAATTCTTGTTATTTTATCTTTAAATGTAGTAATTGTTTTACCATCACTTGAAGTATCTACTCTGTTTCTAAATGCTTCAATTAAAATATTTCCATTAGACAAGCCATTTAAAGGTATCTTAAAGTTATTAAAAAATATATATTTCGATTTTCCAACAACAGAAGCATCACTTTCTGTTATTTTAATTTCTTTATTTTTAACCAATTCTACAATTTTTTTTATTGGATTAGACGGATAAAATGTAACATTTATTGATACTGTATTTTCAACTTCCTGCCCATCGATTTCATCATTTTGTTGATATAAAGAATCAATATTTCCTTTAATTATAAGTTCTGCATTTGGATTTATTTTAAGAATATTACTTTCTGATGGTTCTGTAAACTCAAAAATTGAATTAGATTTATAATAATAAACAACTATAGAGTCACTAAAAACAGCACCCTTATCATTTTTTACTTCTGCTTTTATTTTATTAAAACCATTTTTTAACCATATATTAATTTTATATATTTTATCTGTATCAGAGCTAGAATCTTTTACTGCCTCAAGACCATTAACTTTCACATTATCGAAAGTTGATTTTACTTGAACTGTTACCATATCTGAGTTTACAAGCAAATGGTCAGTTGGTTTTTCAATTTTTATATAGTTTCTTGATGGATATTTGAAAATATTAATAAAAGTTTGTGCTAAAATATGACCAACATCATCAAACAAAGAGGCAATAATTTTATTCAAACCTTCTTTTGTTATAGGAATTTTTTTATTAGATAGATAACCTTGATTTTTTATAGAATCATCTGTTGCTGTTATTACAAAATTATCATTGCTAAGGTCTTTGCTAATCTCTATTTTAGACCCAATATCTTTTGAACAAACCAAATCCACTAAGGCATCCGAAGCATCATAAATAACTTGATTATTATATGGTCTTACAAAAGAAAGAAAAGCATATTGAGGCTTTGCTCTTATTCTAAAAGCATTACTATTAACCCAATTAACATTAGATATAGACACATCCTCTTTTGATTTTACATCATAATTTTGTACATTATTATAAAATATGCGGTTAAATCCAAAAATATAACTATCTTTTATATTAGGAATATTATCATTTACCTTAAAAGTAATCTCAAGGAGTTTTCCATTATTAAGAGTTTGAGTACCTTTTCCATCCATAGTAAAAGAAATAATTAAATGCTGAGTTTCAGAATTTCCACTATCAGAATAAGCATATAAAGTTTCATAATTACCAATTAAATTTCTATAAAAATCAATCTGATTTATATCTTGAAAAGTAAAGGCTGCTCCATCATAAGTCAAATCAAAATATAAACCATGTAAGCCATTATTATTATCAACTCGAATATAAAGTTTGATAACATCTCCAGTTTTACACTCTGTTAAATTATTCAAACTTGCAGTTATAGTTGTTTGAGAAAACAAAATAAGGCTAAAGAATGATAATAAAATTAAAACAAAAACAATTTTTTTTAGATTCATAATTATCCTCTCCGATATATATTTTTATTCAATACTTACTGTGTAGCTAGTAACAGCATTTTTATATAAATTATCTTTTAAATATATTTGAAAATAAACATCAACAGTTGTTGCTCCAGGTAAATATTCTGTTGTAGGGAAATTAATTATATTTTTACCTTTATTAAGAGATGTAATAGATATATCTTTACCATTATATCTATATTTAAACATTAAATCTCCATTATCAAATGTAGAATTATCTGGTAAAGTTACAATAACACGAAAAGCACTGTTTGCTCCACTATATTTATACCAATCTATATCCTTCACAACTCCATTATCTCCATCCAAAAAACAATAAGCTAACGGAGGGTCTAAAGGACTAAATACTGTGGTAGCGTCGCTAGCCAAATTACTAATATCATTATTGCTTGGTTCATACAAATCGACACTATTCCCACAAGCCCCAAAAACAAAGTCTGATTTAGTGTATTCTTTACCATCTTTTATAACACTAACTTTATAAAAATAAGGTGTATCTGGAGTTACTGTTGTGTCTTCATAGAAATTGCTATTTGTTGCAAAATTTGAAGGTAAATTATCAACTTTTGATAAATATCTATATATTTTATAACTATCAGCACCAGTTACAACATTCCACGATACTCTGATTTTTCCATTAATCTCAAAAACCGATGCCTTCAAATTAGTATTATCAACTATTATCGCAGTAGAATTTTCTACAA
>MIAN01000089.1:0-2502 GCA_001829125.1 Spirochaetes bacterium GWB1_27_13
CAAAACCAGGTAAAGATGGAAATGTTATAACACAAATAAAGAATAAATTTAAAGATAAAGATAAAGAAGATGATAAAAAAGTAGAAATAAATTTTGGTCAATATGATTTAGGATTCACACATAAAAATGATACTGTTTCTTGTAAACCAGAAGAAATAGCAAAATTTTTTCTTGAAGAAGATAATTTTTTAAATACAACAGATAATTTTTTTAGAGAAAATATTTATTCAACCCGAACTACTTGGAAAGGTCAATTTACCCAATTTAAGAAAAAAAATGAGACAACATTAGAAGAAGATAATAACCAAATATTAGATAAGAATCTAAATGATAATATCGATCCAGAAATAATTAAAGATATATATGATAAAAATATGGTAAAAATTCAAACAATTGAAAAATTTATTCCTTCACATATATATAAAGGAATAATTAATTTATTAATTTTAGAAATTAAAATTTCGCATTCTCTTTTTACTAGAGATACAGCCAAAGAATTTGAATATATTTTTTATACATTTTTTGATTTCATTGAAAAAATATCGATTCTTTTAGAACAAAATAAAAAAATATTAAATTCAAACCAAGATAAAACTAATAAAGAAAAAAAAATTATAATTTCTGATGTTATGGATTCACTGGAGACCTCTTTATTAAATTTGTCAGAATTAATTTCAAATAGATTTCAAGCAAGTCGTTTAAGTTTTGAAGTTCCTCAGTATAATTTAAAATTTTTAGGTTCTATTTCTAAAATATATAAAGCCTACTCTTGTTTAATTCATAAAATATTAGAATCTTGCAAAAATGAAGAAAAAATTAAATTTTTTGCAAATATTAAATTATTAAAAACAATGTTTTCAATGCAATATTTTAAAAAAATACCCAATGATAATATACTAATTTCTATTGATTTTACAACCAATGACTTTTTTTATTTTAATGAATCTATCCCATTAATTTTTCATGAAGTATTTCATTATATCAAAACTCCTTTTGATATTTTAATTAACATTTTTTTTAAATTAGTTATGATAAATCTATTAAATCAAAGAATATTATATTTTATACAATCTATAGATGATGAAAAAATAAGTTCTACTATAAAAGAAATAATGAAAAATGAAGAAATATATAATAATTTTTGTTCATTACTTTATAAAGACATAAAAAAGAGTATAGAAGATAATTTTAATTGGAATAAAGAAACTGAATCTAAAAAAATTAATTATAAATTAGAATGGAATGATTTTACAGATAAATTAATAAAAAGTTTTTTTAAATTTTTTAGTCCTGATGCTTATGAAAAAAAATATACTGAAGAAGAAATTGATACATTTGCTTTGTTTAAAAATACATTTACTTTTTTAAAAGAATATATAAAAGAAGAAAAAATAATAGAATCTGATAATAAAATAATAATTGAATTAAAAGGTTTCTTTGCAAAAATTAAAAATCATTTGTTTAGTTATAGCGAGGATTTATTTGATATTGTGTATTCTTATATAGAGAGTTTTAAAGAAATAAAATCTGATTTTTTTATGATATTATTTTTAGATTTGGATACTAAAGAATATTTAAAAATATTATTAGATTTTTTTAAAAAACAAAAATTCTTAGTAAATAAAAACGATATTGGGCTTAATTTAAGAATAGGATCTATATTAGATATTTTAGGTGCTAAAAATATAAATAATATTCTAATTGATATACTCAAAGAAAATAATAATATAGTAGTAAATCAAAACAATGTTATGGATTTATGTCTAAAAGAATTTAATATTGATATTATAGATTTTTATAATCAATATAAACAAGAATCAAGAAATATTTTAGTCCCATATACAAATATTTTAAAATTAATATATTACATTTATAAATTTAATAAAAAAGATAATAATACAAAAGATACTATTTATAATGAGTTAGAAAAACAAATTTATACTAATAATAAACAAGTTTTTCCTAACTGGTATGAGGAGGATTATCTAACTATATTAAAATCTGTTAAAAAATATAACCCAAATATTAGTTTAAAAAAGAATATACAAGAAATCCTAACTTGGGATTTCGACTCTATTCAAAAAACCTACAAAGAATACATTAAAACCACTGATAATTTTGATAAATTTCAAAAACAACTTCAAAGCATTATGAAATACTGGGTTTAATATTTTTATAATATCAAAACTTTTGCTACCTACTATAATCTTTAAGTAGGGACTACTTGACAAGCCATTAGCCCCTAAGTAACAGTAAGGACTCAATAAAAATTCATAATCTATTTTTTAGTTTTTAAAACAACATCCTTTTAGACTATATCATAAACATAAGCAAGTTCATCGCAAACTTCGAGTTTTGGGCATTCTAAACATTCTCTCCAGAGTTTGCGTGGAAATAAGTCTTTACTGACAAGTTTAAATCCAAGTTTCTCAAAAAATTTATCTTGATAAGTTAGTGCTATAACACGAGGAATATTTAGATTTTTTGCTCTTTCAAGTGCTT
>MIAN01000089.1:2533-8746 GCA_001829125.1 Spirochaetes bacterium GWB1_27_13
GATTTTTTGCTCTTTCAAGTGCTTTCTCAACAAGTATTCTACCATAGCCTTTACCTGCATAATTAGGGTCAACGGCTAAAGAACAAACCTCAGCAAGGTCTTTCCACATAACGCTTAACGCTGCACAACCTATAACAATTCCATCAATTTCGATAACAAAAAAATTCTGTATAGTAGAATAAATTTTATAAGGTGTTTTTGGCAACATCATTCCCTTGCCCGCGTAATTATTAATTAGCTCGACAATTCTTTCTGTATCTGTAACTTTTGCGTCTCTAATCATATCGTCTCCTTTAAAATGATAATTAATAAATAACTCAGCCCCGTCAAATGACGGGGTAACAAATAAGTATCGTAAAAATATTTTTATTAAAAATTTAAATTGATTTTCGGTTCAATAAGAATTCTTTTAAGGTATTATAATGGTTATCAATCTCAATTGATTTTTTTTCTTTAATTAAAGCATCTTGTAAAATTTCTGGGACAGGAACATCTATATTTATAGCATCTTTTATAACATCACCAAATTTAGCAGGGTGGGCGGTTTCCAAAAATACTATTGGTAGGTCAGTTTTGTTTTCTGCCAAAAATTGTTCTATTGAATGATAACCAACAGCCCCATGAGGGTCTAAAATATAGCCATAGTCTTTATAAACTTTCTGAATTGTTTTGACAGTTTGATCATTTGTTACTTTATAACCAATGATGTCTTTTTGCATCTCTTCTTTTGACCCATATAAAGCAAGCATTCTTGCAAAGTTTGAAGGATTGCCGACATCCATTGCATTAGAATAAGTTTCCACAGAAGGTCTTGGGTTAAAAATGCCAGTATTTAAATACTCCGGCACAACATCATTTATATTTGTTGCTGCAATAAATTTTTCTATTGGAAGCCCCATTTTTTTAGCCAAAAGCCCACCAGTGAGATTGCCAAAATTACCAGATGGTGTACAACAAATTATTTTTTCTGCACCAGTAATTTTTTTTAATTCTTTGTAAGCCCAAACATAATAAAAAGACTGTGGATAAAGCCTTCCGATATTTATCGAATTTGCAGAAGATAAAGTAAGTTTTTTATTTAACTCATCATCAACAAAAGCCTCTTTGACCATATATTGACAATCATCAAAAGTGCCATTCACTTCTAATGCAGTAATATTCTCATATAAAGTTGTTAGCTGTTTTTCTTGTAAAAATGAAACTTTTCCTTTTGGATATAAAATCACAACATCAATATTTGGAACTTTATAAAAACCTTTTGCAACAGCAGAACCTGTGTCTCCAGAAGTAGCAACGAGTATGGTAAGTTTACTATTTGATTGTTTTAGATAGTAACTTAGTACACGAGCCATAAATCTTGCACCAAAGTCTTTAAAAGCAGCTGTTGGTCCACAAAATAATTCCATCACATAAATATTGCCTTGTACATTTTTTACAGGGACGGGGAAATTAAAAGAATCTTTAACTATTTCATACAAATCATTATCATTTATCGCACCATCGAGTAAGATTTTTGCAACTTCAAAGGCTGTTTCGTAGAATGTTTTTGCCTCAAAAACTTTGTTATTAAATTTACCAATTTGATTTGGCATATAAAGCCCTCTGTCTGGAGAAAGCCCCTTTATAATTGCCTCTTTAAATGAAACATTTGGAGATTTTTTTTCTGTACTATAATATTCAATCATATATTACCCTATTAACATAATTTTTAAGAATGTATATTATTATTTAGAATATTTTTAATTAAATTGCAAGAAATATCTCAAACTCTTTTATACAAAAACATTAAATGGAGTAAAAATTTTATATAAAAAACTTTGCAATTTTTTGACAAAATCAAAAATTTTAGGTATTATAATGACTTTATGGAAACAAGGTGTAGATACTCCTTGTTTCCTCTATGCTAAATAAGGATTTTTATGATAAAAACATTATTAGAAATTAAACAATACATATACAAAAATAGATATTTATTTTTGTTATTATTTACAAGTATTTTTATTTTTATTGCTTTACTACCAATTTTTAGAAGTGGTTTTATAGCAAGTTGGGATTTCCCCAAACATCTATCGAAGGCAGAGTTTATTGCAAATAGCATATCAAAATATTTTACAATTGATGGCTGGGATTTTACCCAATATCTTGGTGTTCAGTCATTTTTGTTTTATTTTCCGGGATTTTTTTTGTTAATCGCAATTATTCACATATTAACTTTTAAATTACTATCGATTTTATTTATTTATAAACTTTTGGTTGTATTAAGTTACATTCTTTTATTTTTGAATGTTTATTACTGTGCAAAATCTTTTGCATTCACAAAAAACAGTGCATTTTTTGCAGCTCTTTTTAGCCTTACTTTTAATACACTTTATGGAATGGGTTTTGATGCAAATTTTGCTATTGGGCTTGATTTACAATTTTTTGCGATCTCATTAATTCCTTTAGCTTTGGGGATGTACCACAAAATTATAAATGATCAAAAAATTAATTATATACAAATTGTTTTGAATGCTTTATTAATTGCTTATATATTTTTAACTCACTTACATACAGGGATTTATCTTGGAATGATTTTACTTATTTATAATATTTTCTTATTCTTCCAAATAAAAGATAAAAAAACATATTTGATAAAAAACTTTTTTATAATTTTTATTACACTCTGCCTTGTTTTATTTTGGATTATTCCACTATTAAAATACTTTAATCAATATGGAGTACAAACTGGTTTTGGTAGAGCCACAACAGAATCTTTAATTAAAGATTTTTTTGAAGGTAAATTTTTAACTATAAAATATGTAGTAAATTTTTTTGTTTTGGGTATTTTTGTTATTTTATTTAAACAAAAAGCCAAATATTCTTATTTTTTAATAATTACAGTGATTACATTCTTACTTTCTATAAAATTCTTTCATTATAACAGTAATTTTGTTAATTTAGCGTTATTTTTGCAAGAAAACAGGGCGTTTGCACCTCTTGGTATTTTTATGGCATTGATTGCAGGACTTGCAATTGGCTCAATTGTTAGTTTAATAAAAAAAATTGCATTCAAATTTAAAGCCTTAAATTTCAAAATCTTACAAAATAAAATTTTTAAAATTGCTGTGAATATTTTACTGATGTTTGTTATAGTTTCAATATTCTACAATAGCTTTATGGCTGTTTTTAAAAGAATAAACACTATGAATAATATAATAAAAACAGAAAAAGATCACGAAGTATCACCTCAATATCGATCTCTAATGGAAGGAATTAATTTTATAAAGAATAATTTAGCTGATAACGAAAGAATGGCTGTCCAAATTACATCTTTTGGCTATTTTCCACCAGAGGTAATAGGTACGAATGTTTATTTCTATCTTAAAACAAAAAAACCAATTTTAGGCGGTGGTTATCAAGAATCAACAAAAGCTTCTGGTAATTTTTTAAGTGTTTGTGACACAAATTTTTTATCATCAGCATCCCCAGACGCTATTTATAATAGATTAAAATATCTTAATATCAAATATTTAGTTTTAAAAAATGAGGCTTTTACTCAAAAACTTGATAATTTCTTTGGTTTTAACTTATTATTCCAAAATGATCTTCTAAAAATTTATCAAGTTTCAAACGTAAATTCTATTTTTTTATCAGTCTACAATGATATTGAAGTCTTAGAAACAAAATTTGATGTTGTTAAACCATTCCCAAAACTGCAATATACTCTTATAAACAATAGAGATAACAATGATGTTGTTTTTACAATTAGTTATTCTGCAAAATGGAATGTCTATATTAATGGAAGAAAAATAAAACCAACAGAAAATTACGATAACCTATTAAAAGTTACAATTCCAAACAGAGGAAAAACAGTGATAAAATTAGCCTACAAAAATTCTATCATAGAACATATTGCTAACATAATTTCACTTTTAACTCTTATTGGTTTGATAACCTTTTTAATCTATCAATCTAAAATCATAAAAAAACTTTTAGAACCTTTTAAAAATAAAAATATTATTTTTGAAAAATTTAAAAAAACAAAACTAAAATTTGTCCTTAGCGTGTGGTTACCATTTATTTTATTTATGATAATATTTTCTTATTTATACCTATATCGAGGCTTTTGGAATTAATAAATATTAAAATTTCTCAAGAGGCACAAATAAAATAAGTTTTGATTATTTTTTTATTTGGAATGTATTAAATTTAAAAAATACTTATAATTAAAGGAAAAACTATGAAACAAGCAGCAATTATATCAATTGGTACAGAAATTATGAGAGGTAAGATTGATGATACAAATTCTACCTTTATATCGCGATGGTTGAAAGATTGTGGGATAAAATTAAAATATAGAATAAATGTTGAGGATGCAATACCTGACATCCTAAAGGCGATCGACTACACAAAAGAATGCGATTTATTTATTTTTACTGGTGGCTTGGGACCTACTGATGATGACATCACAAGAGACGCTTTGGCAAAATATTTGAACAAAAAACTTATTTTTAATGACTCATCATGGCATATGATAAAAGAATTTTTTATAAAAAGAGATATTCCAATCGCAGAGTCAAATAAAAGGCAGGCTTATTTACCAGAAGGAGGAGAGCATATTCCAAATGAGAATGGTACTGCACCAGGAGTTTATTATTATGATAAGAAAAAAGCATACTTTTTAATACCAGGTCCTCCTCGCGAAAATCAGCCAATGTTACTAAACTTAGTTACTCCAAAATTAAAACAAATTGATTTTATAAAAGGTGAAATTTACACCAAAATTTTTAGACTCTACAATGTTGGAGAGAGTACAATTGCAGATTTATTTGTAAATTTTAGTGATGAGATTGAATTAGGTTATTATTTTACAATGGGAGGCTGGGTTGAAGTTCACCTAAGCCAATATATAGAAAATCAAAGCGATATTGCAAAAATCGAGCCATTCATAAAAAAAGCAGAAGAAATTTTTATAAAAAACGATATATTCTACACAGAAGACAAAAATTTATCCTTACTTGTATTAGAAAAGTTACAAAAAAGCAATTTAAAAATTGGATTTGCAGAATCAATCACTGGTGGAAGTCTCGCAGCCGAAATTGTTAAAAATGCAGGTGCATCAAATGTTTTTGAAGGAAGCATTGTTTCTTACTCAAACAAGGTAAAAGAAGAAGTCTTGGGTGTATCAAAAGAAAACCTTACTAAATTTGGTGCTGTCTCAGAAGAAGTTGTAAAAGATATGGCTTTTGGTCTAAAAAAAATAATTGATGCAGATATTTGCATTTCGATTTCTGGAATTGCAGGTCCAACTGGTGGTAGTAAAAATAAGCCAATAGGTTTAGTCTACATCGGATTTCTGATTAAAGATGAATTTTTTGCCATAAAAGAAACGTTTTTTGGAGATAGATCACGAATTATAACAAGATGTATAAATTATATTCTTGTTGAACTTTTAAGAAGGTTAAAATGATAGTAGATTTACACAACCATACAATTAAATACTCCCAATGCTCTATTATTCAACCACATATTCTTATTGAAAATTTTATTCACAATAAAATCGATGGTGTCTGTATCACAGAGCATAATATTTTGTGGAACGAAAAAGAACAAAAACAATTAACAGATAAGTATAAAGATAAAATTAAAATCTTTTTTGGAATGGAAGTAGATACAGATATAGGTCATGTGTTGATGTTTGGCTCTGAGATAAAAGAGTTTAAAGAAGCAGTAGAAATTGCAGAACTTGTAAAAAAAATAGATAGAAAAAACACGGCTTTAATCTGGGCACACCCTTTTAGGTCGAATTTTAACGCTGCAAATATTCTAACAAAAGAACTTGTAGGTAATTTCGATGCCATCGAGTTATACAATGGCAGCCTTTTAAAAGAAAGACTTGTTTACACAGAAGAAAAATTTAATCCCTATAATGTAAGATTTACTGGAGGCAGTGACACCCACGCTTCTGGAATGAGTGTAATCTGTGCAACAAAATTTGAAACCTCTTTCGACGACATCTCTGGTCTTGTGCAAAATTTAAAGTTTGGAAATTACGAGCCAGTGAGGTTGAAGAGGGGGTGAGGAATTTAAAAATTGTCCCATATATATTTTATCAACAATAAATTTATTTCAAATTAAAAAATAAATTTATTTATACACTTGATTATATAATAAAGTAATGTTATAATAAATTCATAAATAATTAAATGATAGAGGATTTTTTATGCCAAGAGA
>MIAN01000090.1 GCA_001829125.1 Spirochaetes bacterium GWB1_27_13
ATATTTTAATGGGTCTGGAACATGATAATTTATCAAATCAATTACACCTCTATCAACTGCAAGGAATGTAAGTTCTGCATTTTTGACTGGTTTATTATCTTTTGTTGCTTTAATTATAAATTCAGCCTCTTCACCTGGTAGATAAGATGGTTTTGATGCAAAAATTTCGAGGTTTATCTCTCTTGTCTCTGTTGAAACCAAAATTTTAGTTATACCAAAGTATCCTTTTGGTTTACCCAAGTCTGGGTCATTGTATGATTTTGGCGGGTCTTCAGTTCTTTTTGAGTAACTTGAAACTGCAACATAAAAAACTGGTACAAGACTATCATCTACTGGAATATCAATCACATTAGCTCCACCTTCAAGGTTTAGCACCTTCTCGGATAAAATCCCTTCTCGCTCAATTGTGAGTAAATATTTTCCTTTTGGTAGAGGAGATTGTATCATAAGTTTTACTGTGTCGCCAGGTTTATATGTATTTCTATCTGGCATTAAAGTTATATCATTGCCACCACCAGATTTTATCCAATCACTACCTGTTGAATAAAAATATACTCTTGTTAAAGTAGGTCTTCCTTTTTTGTCTGTCCCTTCCACTTCAAGGTAATATTCTCCACTTTCTTTTGGTGTAATTGAGAATGTTCCTATATTAGCAGAAATATTTACAGAAGTTTCGCTCTCAAGTTCTTCAACCTTATCGTAAATTGTATTTAATCTATCATAAACGCCTTCTTGTTGTGCAAGTTTCCATTCATATTTTACCACTTTTAGATTTAACTTGCTATTTTTACCAACGCCTTCGTATAATGAGCCATCTGGTTTTACTAACGCATAATCAACATCAATTTTATCACCTTTTTTAACAAATGTAGACCAATACGAATCATTTGATTTAAATTTTAAACCAGTGTAGAATGATGCTGGATGTACAATTATTCTACTACCGCCAGAAATTACTTGTCTATCGATGTCCGTAACATTCACAGATACATTGTAGGCGTAAGTTAAACCTTTGACCATAGAGCCTTTTGTTGACTGTTTGATACTCGCATTTCCACTTGCCCCAAGTTTGCCACTGCCTGAGTCCAAATCAACTCTTGAGTCATACTCATAATTACCAAAAACATAAGGCTCCCACTTACTTCCTTCTGGTCTAAAATATGCACCTTCTCTAAACCAATAATACTCGTAGCCAGCCCCAGCCAAAGTTCCGCCAGACAAATAACTTGCCAAAACTCCGACATTTATATCTTCGTCCTGATAAATTTCAACTTTTGGAGGCGACATTTTTACTTGAAAATTTAGCCTTCTAAAATTAGCAATTTGGAATGACTCTGATTGACCATAAGTATCATTTGGTCTTTTGTAATTAATCCAGTAATAGCCGGGTTCTATTCCATCCGGAAGTTTGAATGTTCCATAAAAACCGCCAGACTCAGTTGTTTTGCCAGTGATCGTAGTTATTGGATTTTGACTATAATAATCACTTGCAACCTTTATAGTATATTCTCCAACATAGTCAGAATATTTACTAAGTTTTAAATTTTTGTCTATCCCTCTAAATGTTACAGTTTCACCAGGTTTATAAAGACCTCTATCTGTGAATAAAAATGTTACTCTATTTGAGGCTTCAATTGTTTTTGCAGAAGAAGGGTATATACTAAAATGATACGCATTTTGTTCGCAGTCATTTGGATCAAACTCAATTTTATCTGCCCCTTTTTCGACTCTGACTCTAAGTAATTCTCTATAATCATCATAAAAATTGGATGCAAACTCACCTTCTTTAAAATCAATGGTTGCAATACCATCCTTATTTGTTTTTGCTTCTTTTACTCTGGAAGTGTTTTTTTGAATTATAACTTTCGCATCAGCTACTGGCTCGCCTTTTGATAAAGAAGAAACCATTACAACAATTTTATTGTACCCATATCTAACGCTTGCACCAAGGTCTGTAACTTGTAAATTTAAATTTGTTTTTGTGTACTCACTATATGGAAATTGATAACCACTTTCTATTAATAGTCTTTTTAAATTCATTCTTTCGCCATAACTAAAATCATAATTAAGATAATATTTATCACTATTATTATTTGTATAATAAGCTTGTGATAACAAGATTGATAATTCTTTTTCAGAATTATTTACAATATCATCAAATTCTTTTCTTTCCATTTCATAAGGAAGTTCGCCTTGATCAAAATTCCAACTCATTCCAACAAAGCCTTTACCTTCTTTATTTAGATAAGGGGACAAATCAAGGATTTCAAAATGTTTTACATTTCTTTGCAATTTTGACATATCATAATTAGATAACTCATTTTTGTCAAAAAAATTATAAGGGTTATCGATTTTATCAATTTTCCACAAGCCTCGATTAAGATTTTGCATCTCATAAATAATTTTTGGTTTAAAAGAAGATTCAAGCATTTTCACCCCAGTATTTGGAAAATAATAAAGACTTGCAGCATCAGGAACATAAACGCTTTCTTCTTTAGTAATACCAAGATTTCTACCATAAATATCTTTGATTCCATCTTTTATAGTTACTGTGTATGTCGAATTAAATTTTACTGGTAAATTTGTAATTTTAATTGTGTTATTCCACACTTTAACATAATCTTTAATTGATGTTACACTTAGAGAAATTTTTATATTATTGTAAACAGTTTCTTCATTTAAAGGATGTGAAAAACTCAAAAAAATAGGGTTAGAGTCATCTTTTTCAGCACCATAATAATTGTAAGTATCGTAACCATTATAAACAAATGGCGAAATTGTAGTAAACGAATATTGTAAGTCAGTTTTTGTTGGTGTAAAATTTTCATCAGATTTTGCACCCTTAACAATTGTAATATAAACAGTTGAGTTTTCACTAAAATTTTCTTTTACATCCAGTACAACAGTTTTATTTGTAGAATCTTTTTCGTACATCTTTATATCAAAAGTATATTCTTTTTTATTTGATGTGATTTTTATAAAATTTTTTATAACATTTACATTTACTTGATAATTAAAAGTAATAAGTATTTTTTTTGCATTCTCCAAAGAAATTTCACTTCCAGAAGGATTTGTACTAATAACCCCAAGATTTTCTGTAGAAAAGCTAAATTCTTTCATCCCAGTAAGATTCTTTCCACCCAAAGACTGAATTTTGTCATTAATTGTTACTTTATAAATCCTCTGAGGCATAAGAGATGTGTCTGGCTCAAAACTCAAAATCGAAGTACCATACCACCTATAAACGCCAGTTATCTCTGGCTCTATTTTCATCAGATCAGTTGTTTTTATAACCTCACCAAGTTTAGCAAGAGGAACAACAGGATGAGAAAAAGCAACATAAATCGTAGGGATTTTTACCTCAGACGGTAACTCATTCACAGGAGAATAATCCACAATCTCAAAAGGTCTATCATCTTCTTTAATGATAGTAGTTTTTTCTTCCTCTGTATTTGCTCCATAACTTGACGGCTCATTGTAATATGTTATTTTACTACCAGAAATATCTAATTTTTTTTCGAGTTCGATCCTTTCAAGAGCATTCATTGTATTAAAAGAAGTTAATGTATATCCTTCCAAATCCTTGTATTCAACTTTTGTCTCTTTATTATTCTTCCCACATGAAAAAATAAAAAATAAAATAAACAAAAATAAAATAATTTTTTTCATAATAAATCCTTCTAGTTAAAAATTTAAATATACCTATTTTATTATAAAATAAGAAATAAATAATATCAATAGATATAACACGATTAACACAAATTTTAATAGAGATCACATAGATTTAAAACTATCCTGATTATGATTTATTTATCTTTTCTTTATACCAAGTATTAACCATTTTTAACGATACATATTAATTTTTTTAACACGAATTTTACCAAGAATTGAGAAAAGTTTCAATAAAATAGATAATTTTTTAAATTTATTGGAGTCTTTAATCATAATTATTTTCATTATCGCATTTTATTCGTGGTTTATCTGAGATTTGTTTTATTAAATAGAAATTGGGGTTATTATTTATTGATCTTTTAGAAGCGTTTAATTATATACAGAGATTGGTAGTGTAAATTTAAAATCACTTCCTTTTCCAAGTTTACTTTTCACCCATATTTTACCGCCGTGTTTTTCTACAAATTCTTTGCAAAGTATTAAACCTAACCCAGTTCCTTTTTCTCCGTCTGTGCCATCTTGAGAATCCACTCCCGCAATATTAAATAATTTTTGTTGAGTTTCTGTATCCATTCCTACACCTGTATCGGAAACTGTTATTTCTATCATAGAATTATCTGATTTGGTAGATAAAATTATTGAGCCATCTTGAGGAGTAAATTTAATTGCATTTGTTATTAAGTTTCTTAAAATATTAGAGAGCATATTTTTATCTGCGTCAACAAAATAATTTCCTTCTAAAACTGTAAGAATATTTATATTCTTTTTTTGTGCAAGTGGTTGCATTAATAAAAAAGTATCATTTATAAAAGTATTTATATTTATTTTCTTTGGATTATAACTTATTTTGCCTGATTGGAAACGTGCCCATGACAATAAATTTTCTAATAAATCATGAGTATTTTTTGAAACATTGTAAATATTATTAATAAATTTTATCCTTGTTTGATCATCATAAGTGGCATAGTAATTAATAAGCAATCCAGAAAGACCAAGTATTCCATTAAAAGAATTTTTTAAATCATGGGCAATAATAGAAAAAATTTTGTCTTTTGAAGCATTAATATCTTGTAATTGTTCGTTTTGTTGCTTAATTTTAATTTCAGCCTGTCTTTGTTCGGTTACATCTACAAAAATACCTTGACGGATAAGTTCTTTTTGATGTATAATTATAGTTGAATGGATTATAACATTTTTTATTTTACCTGTTTTAGTAATAATTTCAATATCATGGTATCCAGAAATTTCTTTTACGCTTTTATCAAAAGTTTCTTTAGCTTCTTCTTTTTTTTCTTTAGGATGAAGTTGAGTTTGGTGCAAACCAATCATTTCTGGTTGACTATATTCAAATAATTTTTCTGTAGCTTTATTGCACCTTATTATATAACCATTCATATCTGCCCATAAGATAGTATCAATATTATTCTCAAAAAGCAATCTAGCGTTTTCTTCAATTTCTCCTAATTCTTGTATTAATGAGTTGTTTTCTATTATATTTTCTGAGTTTGTATTGATAGATACATCATTTTTATTTAATTTAGATTTTAACTCTTTGTTTTCTAATTCAAGCAATTTGATTTTTTCTATGAGATCATTAAATATATTATTTGTTTTCATATACTATCCTTAGAAAAATTTCATCTAATTCTATGATTTTCATTGAAACATGTCATATTTTTTAAACAACTATATTTAGATTGCTATTATTGTTTTCATTTTTATTTGTTGCAGAATTTTTAGGTTTTGTTAATTTTTCTTTAAAGAAAGGACATTTTTTACCAATTGAACTAATTACAACGGATTGAGGCAATACACCTTGACAAACCAATCCCCAATATTCACATTTATAGACAAAATAATTTTTTACGCCAGGTTTTTTTGATAAATATTGACAATTATAACAACTTCCTAAAGACAAAGTTTATTCCTCTCATATTTAATCAGAAAAAATATTTTTAATCTTTTCCAACTAATATTTTTCTTAAAGTCTTAGGGTCGGATATTTGCCCTTGAAGTTCATCAAGCATCTGCGTTTTTATTGCAAGATTTGTTAATGTTTTCCAAGCTATTTCAGGGTCTTTTTTTATTGCTTCAAGGAATGCTTTCTTGTCGAGTTGCTGAACAATAATATCATCATCGACAGCCATAATAGTAGCTGCTCTTTCTGTACCAATTATCATAGATATTTCGCCAAAAATATCTCCTTCTCTTAAAAAACCACAATTTATTATACTTCCATTTATTACTTTTTGTACCTGAAGCTTTCCTTTTATAATATAATACATTGATTTGTCTTTAATATCTCCCTGTTTTATTATTATATCGCCTTTTTTAAATCTTTTTTCCATAAACAACCCTAATTAATTAAAATAAAATAGAAAATTAAATTTAACAACTTTAAAATTACCGAATTAATCAATAAAAGTCAAGATAAAAATTAGAACTTACTAAAAAGTAAAAAGTTAAAAAATATTTATACCAACTATTAACGAATTTTATCGATATTTATTAAAATTTTCTATTTTTTTCATGGTTTTAACTAATCTTAATTATCGCTAAAGCCAATTAATAGTTGGTATATTATGTGTATTTCGATGAAAATTTTGTTTCTAAATTGTATTTTTTTGTGTTCTTAGATGTATCATGAGAAGTAAAATATACAATAGTATATTGTTTTATGATAAGTTATTTTGTTTTTAATTTAGAATTTTTTATAGTACCTAAATATAGTTTACATAAATATTAATAAATTTAATTTTTTTTCAAAATTAATCAAGAATTTTACAAAAAATATGGTATAATTATAATGGGGCATTCTAACTAAAAGACAGAAGAGGAAACTATGAAAAACAAAATAATAATTTTTATAATTTTTAGTTTTATTTTAGCAGGATGTAGCGTCTTTCATTATTTTGATGGAGTTGATTCTTTTGAACTGTCAAAATTTAATGATAAGACATCTCCTGTTCTTACAGTAAGTACTCCTCTTC
>MIAN01000091.1 GCA_001829125.1 Spirochaetes bacterium GWB1_27_13
AGAATATGGGCAAAGCATTTTTTGAAAGATGGAGCAAAAGTAATACTTTGGGATGTCAATGAAAAAGCCCTTTTTGAGGCAAAAGAACAATTTAGTCAAAATGGTTTTACCGTTATAACTCAAAAAGTTGATATTACAGACGAACATCTTGTTTTAAAAACAAAAAAAGATATAAACTCAAATTTTGGGAATGTTGATATTCTTGTAAATAATGCGGGGGTAGTTTTTGGTAGTGAATTAACAAAAGATGATTACAAAAAAATAAAACTTACAGTTGATATAAATACTACTGGCATGATATTTTTGACTAAGATTTTTTTGGAAGATATGGCTAGTAAAAAAGAAGCTCACATTATAAATATATCGTCTGCAAGTGGTTTTATTGGTGTGCCTTTTATGTCAACTTATACTGCGACAAAATGGGCTGTGATCGGTTTTACAGAGTCGTTGAGATTGGAGTTAAAAGAACTTGGCTTAAAAAACATTCGCCTAACCCTCTTGTGTCCAGGTTATGTGAATACTGGAATGTTTGCAGGCGTTAAACAACCTTTTTTAATGCCGCTTTTAGATCAAGAGAAATTGATAGAAAAAAGTTATAAATTATTTAAAAATAATAAATATTTAATACAAGAGCCTTTTATTGTTAAATTTACTCCATTTATGAAATGGGTTTTCCCACAATGGTTATTTGATTGGCTTTTAAAAGTCTTGGGATACTCCAAATCAATGAAAGAATGGAAAGGTAAAAAATAAATAAAGAAGATTTGTCAGGTTTTCAAAACCTAACAAAGTCTGAGATAAAATAATTTTCAATAATATAGAAAAAACGAGTTAAGGAGAAATTATGCGTAGAGTTGTTGTTACGGGCTATGGGATCATTAGTCCAATTGGTAATAATAAAGAAGAAATTAAAAATTCATTTTATAATAAGCAAAGTGGTGTTGTTGCAATGCCTGAGTGGGAAAAAATTCAACATTTAAAATCCCGTGTTGCTGGAATGGTAAAAAATGTAGACGAAAAAATTCTTGATAGAAAAGTAAGGCGTTCGATGGGAAAAGTCGCACTTTATTCTACTATATGTGCAAAGACTGCGATTGAAGATGCAAATTTGAGTGAAGAGTTACTAAAATCTGGTAGGGTAGGGGTGGCTGCTGCATCAACGGTTGGAAGTCCTCAGGCCTATGAAGATTTCTTTTATGAAATATTTAAGACAAGTAGTATAAAAGAAATTACTTCAATGACATTTTTAAAAGTTATGAATCATACAACAGCTGCAAATATTGCGGTAAATTATGGAATTACTGGGAGAGTTTTTTCGCCATCCAGTGCTTGTACTTCGAGTTCTCAATCAATAGGGATGAGTTATGAAACTATCAAATATGGTATTCAGGATGTTATGATCGCAGGAGGAGCAGAAGAAGTTCATCATACGACTGCAGCTACTTTTGATATTCTCAATGTTGCAAGTTCTAACTATAATGATAGACCAAGTTTAACTCCAGCACCGTTTGATAGAGATAGAGACGGTATTGTAGTTGGTGAGGGTGGTGGAATAGTAATTTTGGAAGAACTCGAACATGCCAAAAAAAGAGGTGCAAAAATTTACTGTGAAATAATTGGTTTTTCTTCTTTATGCGATGGTAGCCACATGTCAACTCCTGCAAAAGAAGGGATGTCAGCTACGATGCTTGCAGCCATCAAAGATGCTAATATTGCAAAAGAACAAATAGATTATATAAATGCTCATGCTACTGCAACTGAGACTGGTGATGTGGCAGAATCTCAAGCAACAAAAGAAGTATTTGGTAATAAAACACCTTTGAGTGCAACAAAAAGTTTTACAGGTCATACACTTGGTGCTTGTGGGGTTCATGAGTTTATCTACTCAATGTTTATGATGGAAGATAATAAAATGTATCCAACAATACATCTTCAAAACATTGATCCTCGATGTGAAGGTATAAATGTAATTACAGATGTAACTTCAAAAGACTTAAATATAATTTTAACAAATAATTTTGCTTTTGGTGGAATAAACACTTCAATAATAATGAAAAAATATAGTTAAATTTGACTTATCTTATCAAAATTAATTGCATAATTTTTTTATATAAAATTATGCAATTATAATCATTAATCGTAAAAATAGAAATATTTATAAAAAAAAAGATATTTTTTTATTTTCTGATTGACTTTATTAAAATTTCAATTATAATAATCTCATTATTAATTTTTTTTTAGGAGTTTATAAATGAGAAATCTATTTTTATTTCTTTTCCTATTTGTTTTTGCTTTTGGCATTTCTGCACAAGTTAATTGGAAGTTAGTCGGAACTGCAGGATACACAGCTGATCTCGCATGTACAAATGGAAAACTTTATGGAGCTAATGAAAAAGACAATGTGCTTTATGTAGCTCAAATAAAAGGCAAATCAGAGATTGTATGGCAAGCTCTTATTAAAGCTTTTGATGTTGCTGAATTAGCTGCTGAAGGAGATTTTCTCTATGCTGCAAACAAAAAAGACGGCAATCTATATGTTCTTGATTTATCTGCTGCTAAGCTAGAATGGAAACTACTTGGTACAGCAGGAGAGTGTGTTGGTCTTGCAGCAATTAATGGAAACATTTATGGAGTAAATGGCAAAGATAACAAAATGTATGTTACTAGTGCTACAAAAATTGAATGGAAAGTTTTTGGTCCTGCAGGTGATTGTATTGCTCTTGATGCAGGTAATGGAAAACTTTACGCTGTAAATGGTAAAGAGGGTCAATTATATTCATCTCCAATTGATAAAATATCTTGGAAACTAGAAGGAAAAGCTGGTTCTTCTGCAGGTATAGCTTTCTTGGATGGAAAAATTTATGGTGCAAACAGCGAAGATGGAAAACTTTATGTAACACAAGCTCCATGATTGGATAATTAAATAAAATTATTTATTAATTTGTAAAGTGCAAATTTTTAAGTTTCAATATATAAAATTTGCACTTTATCGTAAAAAAAGTTTTTTATGCTGACTTTACTTAATATATTCCTTAAATCTCTTGTCTCTATGAATCTAGTCAAATCAAAAGAAATATCAATTTATTTGCTTTTTAGAATGTTGAACTATAAAAAAATATAGCTAAATTTATTTAGTTCTATTGAAATAAATTTAAAACTCCATTATAATAATCTATATTATTTGTTTAATTTGTACTAAAAAAATGATTTTTAAGCAAATTATGCTATTTCTATCTACGAAACAATGGGTATTTATTACTTATTTTGTAGATAGAGATAAATTTTATGTTTCATCTGTGAGATTTTATGGTTAAATGATGATTTAATATTTGATTTCATAGTTATTTGCTTATTAAATTTTGAAATTTTTACAAAACTTTTATTTTTTAAAGTAAAAAATATTTTTTGGAGGTTACAAATGAAAAATCTAATCAAATTGTTAATTATCGGAGTTTTATTAAATGCTGTTCCTTTTCTTTTATTTTCTCAGTATGATTTATCAAAACTTCAAAAAAAATTATCAGCTTAATTGAAAAAGACCTTTTAAAATGGATAAATAGCCCAGAAATAGTCAATGCTATAAATAATGCTAATCTTAAAAATACAAAAAGGACATTAGAGCAAATTAAAGAAATTGATAAAAAATGGATTGATGGAAAAGGTGTTGAAAATATAATGAACGAAGTTTTAACTAATGAATGTGGAAAATTTTTAAAATCAAAGCAAGATAAATCAAATAATTTATATTCAGAAATATTTGGAATGGATTTTCAAGGATGCGTTGTTGGTGAGTCAAATAAAACTTCTGATTATTGGCAGGGAGATGAAGATAAATTTTCAAAATCATTCAACAATGGTATGGGTGCTATATTTGTAGACCAAGTTAAATTTGATGAAAGTAGTCAAACATATTCTGTTCAAATATCATTGCCAATAGTTGACACTAAAACTAAAAAAGTAATTGGTGCAATAACAATTGGTATAAATATGGATAACCTTTAGATACTGTGGAAAACATTTCTCATAGAGGAGAGGTACGGAGAAATGTGTTTTGGGACTTTTTTATATCTTAACTCTGTGTACTCTACCTTTGTGAGAGATTCGGTTATTAAAAGTCATGCAAGGAATAAATATGCAAAAAAGATTTACTATTGCTTTCAAATTATTTTTAAGTTTTTCAATAATAATTTTTCTGATTGTTTTGTTGTTTTCAATTATAATTATAAATTTGCAATATTTAGATAAGAGTCTAAAATTAAGTATAGAACAGGATATTAAAACGAAAATTAATCGAGATGTAAATCTAAAATTTCATGATATTCAACAACTTGTTATTAAAGCGTCTCTTATTAGAAATAAAGAAATTTTATATCAATCGAAATTATTAATCGATGATATGGATGAACAAGTAAATCAATTAATCGAAAAAGATGAGGCTAATAAAGATAAATATCAAGAAATAATTATTTTAAATTCAAAATTATGGAACATATCAAAAAAAATGTTTGATGGATTTGAAAGTGATTATTATGATGGAATGATGTCTATTGAACATTATGATTTATTATTTGAAAAAATGTCTTCTGATATTGAGTTAATTTTGGCAAATGAAGAAAAAAAACTTGATAATTCAATAGAAGAAATAAAAAAAGCAAATAGAAATATATTTGTTATTACATTGATTATTGGATTAATGGTAATATTAATATGTATAACAACTTCTTTTTTCTTAACAAATAATATAAGAAAATTACTCAAAGCTATAACAGATTCCACAAAGCAATTGGCTAGTGGTGAGGGTGATTTAACAAAACTTATAGAAATAAAAAATAATGATGAAATTAGCGATTTATCTAATAATTTTAACAGTTTTATATTAACTTTAAATACTATGATAAAAAACATAAATTTTGCTATTGATAAAGCTTATCATGTAAGTATAAATTTAGCCTCTACTTCAGAAGAATCTTCTGCATCGTTAGAAGAAATTAATGCAAGTATAGAAAATATTAATAAAAGAACTATATTCTTAGATAACGAAATAAATAAAAGCGATATATTATTAAAAGATATTAAATCGTTTGTCTTGAATGTATCAGATTTGATTTATAAACAATCAACAGATATAAAAGAAACTTCTCAATTTCTTGAAGAAATTACAACATCAGTAAAAAATATAACTAATACAACAGACAAAAAAATTGAAATAACAAGAAATTTGGAGAAATTAGCAGAAGATGGTGAAAAATTTATGGAAGAAAACATTAAAATAATAAAAAATGTTGGAAATTCTGTAAAAATAATTATGGATTTACTTACAGTAATTAATAATATTACTGCACAAACAAATCTATTATCTATGAACGCAGCAATTGAAGCATCCCATGCAGGAGAATATGGTAAAGGTTTTGCAGTTGTAGCGGATGAAATTCGTAAATTATCTGAGACAACATCATTAAATGCTAAAGAAATAACAAAATCATTAAAAGAGGCAGTAAATAATATTCAAATATCAGAACAGTCAACACAAAAAATGGGAGATATTTTTAAGAAAACTACATTTGGTATTAAAGAAGTTTCTTTATCGATGGAAGAAATGAAAAATTTTATTAACGAATTGTCAGGTGGAAGTAAACAAATAATTTTATCATTGACCTCTTTAATAAATACTTCAGAGGATATAAAAAAGTCTGGAGATAAAATGGTTAATAAAGTCGATGAGATAGACACATCATTGACAGTGATTACTAAAATCTCAAAAGAAACAAAAGAAGGTATGGAAGAAATAACTCTTGGTACAAATGAAATATATAAAGCTGTTCAATTAGTTTCAGAATCTGGCATTCATAATTCAGAAAATGTAGGAGATATAGAAGAGATGGTGAAAAGATTTAAAATAAGTTAAAGATTTAAAAAATAAATAAATTATAATTGATTTTTTTAAAATTTTATTTTATAATTATTTTAATACAATTGAATTGTGGAGGAAAAAATGAGTAAAGAAGAAGTCAAAGCACTTGTAAACAAAGTTCTTATGGATGAATTTGAAAAAGATGAGGGAGAATTAAAAGAGACCGCATCTCTTTTTGATGATCTTGAACTTGATTCTCTCGATGGTATTGACCTAATTGTTGCTTTAGAAAAAGCAGTTAAAGGCAAACTTGGAAGAGATGTAAAAATTGAAGAAGAAAAAGCAAAAGGATTAAAAACTGTTGGGGACATTTATACTGTTGTAGACCAATTAGTTAATAAATAATCTATTCTACAATAATAATTAATTCAATAATCTGGATATTTAGAATATTTAATATTTTCTAAATATCCAGATAGTTATTAATTATACTTCAATTTGTGGTTTTTTTGCTATTAATTTTTAGATTATCTTTAAAATTTGTGTCTGTTATAAATCTTTGTTTAAGATTTGTAGTATCGATACTTATCTTATGATTTCTAAAGAGAATTTTGATATTTTTGCTGTGATTGTTTTTTTAAAAAGTTCTGTGTTATATCAATTGCGAGAGTAAAACATTAATGACCTTTATGTTTTTCTTTTTTCTTTAATTGCTTCAAAAGGAATTTGTTTTCTTCAATCTCAAGTTTGTGAGCTTTTGATATTTTTTTGTTCTCAATTTTCCTATCTTCTTGCATTTTTTTTACTGCATTCTGTGCTTTTGTACCAATTCCTTTGTTTTGCTGTTCTTTTTTTGCAAGTTTTCTGGGATTGGATATTTTTGATTTTCTTTTATCAAATTCTATTCCATCGCTAAGTTTTAGTTTGCCAAAATATTCTACTGTAAAATTATAAATTTCTGGCTCTGTTGGCTCGCTTCCAAATACAAATCTTGCAACTTTTAATTTTTCATCTTCAATTGTTTCTAAAATTCCAACCCAAAACGGATTTTCAAAATAGATAATAAATTTTGATTCCATTTTCCCTCCTCAAAAACTATATCCAAAAGTTTTTAGTTTGTCAGAACTCACAAAACCTAATTAAAATTAATTAGGCAATTTTAATCTGTGTAATTTGTGATAATCTGATAAATCTGTGTTATAACAGGAAACGGACATCCTTTGGAGGGGAAGGTTACTGACACAAAATTGTGCTTCTGGACTACCAACCAGAATGTGTTTTTATTCCTGTAATAAATTATTTAGCCAAAATATGTGTAATACTCCCGCAATGATTTTGGAAAGAATATACTAAAAAAATATTAAATTGTAAATGAGAATGAAAATTTTTAAAATCATAAATAGATTTTAGCCAAATTCTAGCTAGATAACTTAGGATTATAAGAAATAACATTAATATCCGAATTTTTATAATCTCCATCATGAGTTAGAAGATAAAAGTTATTCTTTTTACACAAATTTATAATATGTTTATCATTAAAATCTGTTTTATAATCTTGATTTAAAAATATTTCTAATGAATCTTTGGTGTAGATCAAATTAGAAATTTCTGCATAAGGTAAAATATATTTTTTTATTATTTTGGATATTTCATCATAAGTTTCTTTATAATCGTCTGTTTTTCTATAATCTTTTTTAAAATCAAATTTAGCTTTTTGTTTTTCTTCAACATATTTTTTATGAGATATTCTCAAATAAGTATTAACAAATTCTGATAAAATACAATTATTATTTGTTGGATTTTTATTTCTTATGAATTTTAAACAAAAAACGATGGATTTTCACCCATCGTTTTAAATAAATCATTTCTTTCTCAACAACTCAATATTTTCCGTCAATTTCGCTATTTTATCGCTAAATTCTTTTAATTTTGCTTTTTCTTTTTCGATTACTTCAGCAGGGGCTTTTTCTGTGAAGTTTGAATTATTTAGTTTGCCGTTTGTTCTATCAAAGTCTTGTTTTACTTTTTCGTACTCTTTATTGAGTCTTTGGAGTTCTTTTTCGACGTCAATAATTCCTTCGAGGTCAATATACACTTCGCAAATTTCGTTTGCCCCCGCTGCTGCGTTTGAGGGTTTTGCAATATCTTTAGCATACTTGATAGAAAGCCCTTTTGCAAGATAGAGTATGTCTTTTTCGTTATTTTTACAAAATTTTTCTAAGTCTTTATCAGTTGTTTTTACAAGTATATCAACTTTTTTTTCTGGTGGAATATTCATTTCTCCTCTAATGTTTCTTATTAGGTACACCAAATCAAAAAATTTAATAGCAGTCTTTTCTGCTTTTTTATCAACGAGTTTAGCGTTGTACTCAGGGTATTCTTCTACCATAATAGAAAGTTTTGGATTTGGAAGTTTTTGATAAACCTCTTCTGTAATAAAAGGCATAACAGGATGTAATAGTTCCAAAAATTCTTTTAAGATATATACTAAAATAGATAGAGTGTTATTTTTTATTTGCTCATTTCCAGAAAATATTTTTGATTTACTAAGTTCAACATACCAATCACAATAGTTTTTCCAGAAAAATGATTGTAATGCAGTCACTGCTTCGTTAAATTTAGCGTTTTCTAATGCAGAGTTCACTTTTTTAACTGTTTTATGTAATTCACCCAAAATCCATTTGTCAAAAATATCTTTTTCAATTTGCTCGATTGGTGTTTCTGCAAAATTTTCTGGGATGTTCATCATTATATAACGAGAGGCATTCCATATTTTATTTGCAAAACGAGTACCTATCTCAAAAGAATCCATTTCATTACTATTTGTATCTTTTGGGAAACCAAGTTTTAAGTTTTGATTTGGGCTTACTATTGCAACCATTGTATATCGTAAAGCATCAGCCCCATGTCGCTCGATTACTTCAAATGGGTCAATGCCATTGCCAAGACTTTTTGACATTTTGCGACCATGTAAATCCATAACCATTCCAGTAAAAAATACTCTTCTAAAAGGTACATCACCCATAAACTCAAGCCCTGCCATAATCATTCTTGCAACCCAAAAGAAAATAATATCTGGACCTGTAACCAAAGTCGAAGTAGGGTAGAATTTTTTTAACGCATCAGTATCTTCTGGCCACCCTAAAGTTGTAAAGGGCCAAAGCCAGCTTGAAAACCATGTATCCAAAACATCATTATCTTGAGTAAATTCTGTATGACCACATTTTTCGCAGTTTGAAGGTGTATTTTCAGACACATTGTAATGTCCGCATTTATTACAGTAATATACAGGTATTCTATGTCCCCACCACAATTGACGAGAAACGCACCAATCTTTTATGTTATTAAGCCAATTAAAGTAAACTTTTACCCATCTTTTTGGTAAAAACTCAATTTTACCGTTTTTTACAACTTCTATCGCCGGTTCTGCGAGTTTTCTCATTCTAACAAACCATTGGTCAGAATATCTTGGTTCAATTACAGTTTGACATCTATAACATTCGCCAACATTATTTTTATGATTTTCTACCTTTATTAAAAATCCGAGTTTTTCTAAGTCCTCAATAACTTTTTTTCTACATTCATATCGCTCAAGGTTTCTATATGCTTCAGGAACATTCTCATTAGTTATAGCATCATTTGTAAAAATATTTATAAATTGTAAATTATGCCTTAGACCCATTTCAAAGTCATTTGGGTCATGAGCAGGAGTTACTTTAACAGCCCCTGTCCCAAATTTTGGGTCAACATAACTATCAAAAATAGTCTCAATTTCTCTACCAACCAAAGGTAAAATTAAAACTTTTCCTTTTAGGTGAGCATATCTTGAGTCCTTATCATTAAAAGCAACCGCTGTATCACCAAGCATTGTCTCAGGACGAGTCGTTGCAACAGTTATAAATTCGTTACTATCCTTAACTTGATATTTGATGTACCAGATTTTACCAGTTTTATCCTTTCGGTTTACTTCGTCGTCAGCCAAAGCAGTTCCACATCGAGGACACCAGTTTACAATATATTTTGATTTATAAATTAAGTCTTTTTTGTAAAGATCAACAAAAACTTTTTTTACACCAATACTTCTTTTTTCGTCGAAGGTGAAAGAATTATAATTCCAATCACAACTACAACCCATTTTTTTTAGTTGTTCGATGATTGATTTTTGATGTTTTAATGCAGTAACCCAAACTCTATCAACAAAAGCCTCGCGGGTAAAATCAGTGCGTTTTTTGTTTTCCTTTGCAAGTTCTTTCTCAACAATATTTTGAGTCGCAATACCAGCATGATCTGTACCTGGTACCCACAAAGATTCATACCCCTGCATTCTTTTGTATCGAGTTAGAATATCCTGAATTGTATTATTTAGCCCATGCCCCATGTGTAAAATTGATGTTACATTTGGTGGTGGAATAACAATTGTAAAAGTTTCATTCTTTTTACCTTTTTTTGGTGCAAAAAGATTATTTTCTAACCAATAACTATACCATTTATCTTCAAATTCTTTTGGATTGTATGTTTTTGAAAGTTCACCGCTCATAAGAATCCTCTTTATAACACAAATTTTTCACTCGTCAAGCGAGTATAGGAGATTGTAGCAGATTACATAGATTATATTCATTTAATTAGTTGATATTAAAGTAATTATATGCCTAAGATTATCTCAATTTCATCAATTTTTAGTCTATATTTAATTATAAAATTTAATCTCTGAAAATCCGATTAATCAATGTTATACTTAAATTATTTTATTTTGTCAAATAATAATAGGGATATAAAATTTGAACAATTGTTAGTCTAAACTCTTAATTGCTTTTTCTATTTTTATTAATTTATCTTTTGAGTCACTTATCCAAACACTATCTGGAAACTCTTGTAATAATTTTTCAAAGAATGATTTTGCTTTTATAAGGCAATCTTTTTTTTCTTGCGGATTTATAAGAGTTCTTTTTGAGAATAATTTAAAAAAAGTATCAAAATAAGTATTATAATACTCCAATCCTTTTTTATAAATAGTATAGTCATTATTAATATTGTTTTTTATATTTTTTTTAAATAATTCTTTTGTTTTCTCTTGATTTAATATATTGTGATTTGTTAATAATGTTTTGTATGCTTCTGTTATTTGAGCCATTATTTTTTGCTGTTTTTTTTTCTGCTCTTCATCAATAAAACGATCTGGATGATTTTTTTTAGCAAGAATTCTATATGATTTTTTAATATCATTCAAACTTGCCTCATAATCAAGACCAAATAATTTTAAATACTTACATATAATTTCAAAATCCATCGTTTGCTCTTTTAGACTCTATTTTTCTTGAATATATTCTTAATATTCAACTATATTAACAAATATTAATTTATATTTCAAAGATAATTTGAGTGGGATTAAAAGTTATTTTTTTCCAATTAACATAAATAAAGGATATTTTTTTATTATATTATTATCAAATTTTTTTTCTATTTCATAACAAATCTTGTGTTTTATTTCAGAAAATTTATTTATTTCAAGTGTATTTATTAAGTTTTCAATTATGAATCCATTATGGCCGTCATAATTTTTATAGTCTGTATGAAAAGAGCCGTCTTCCTTTACTAAATCAATTATACATAAATATCCATTATTATTCAGATTACTATGAAATTTTTTGACTATCATATCTATATTTTTTATGTGGTGTAAAGTCATTAATGAATAAATCAGATCATATTTCTCTTGAAAATTTTCAGTCTCTAAATTGATGCTCATTGTGCTTATGTTTTTAATTTTATTATAGTTTATTTTTTCATTAGCAATTTTAAGCATTTCCATAGAATTATCGGCTAAAGTTATTTTTTTTACAAAATCATATAAACAAAAACTTAATAATCCAGTACCTGCCCCATAATCAAGAACATTCATATTTTTTGTTAATTCTATTGAATTTATAATTTCTTTTGCTATTGCTTTTGCTCTGTCAACAAAAAGCGGATTGTCGTCCCAATCTTTTGCTTTATTATCAAAATAATTCATTTTTTTCTCCATAAAAAGTCTAGTGCAATTTTATATAATGTCTGCCACTATGTGATATTTTCCCTTAGCGTACTCACGAAGGATGTAGCCGAGTACTCCGAGTGGAGATATATGTTTTGTTGAACGAAGTTTTCGTATCACAGTATGTTAAATATTGTATCCAGTACCTTTAAAAAAAGTATAACAAAATACTCCATCCAATTGAGCTGTTCTGTATAAATCTTGTATCCCTTTATCAAATGAAATTTCATCAATAATAGAGCTTTTTATAGCTTTTTCTCTTATTCCTTCAACCATTGCAGTGAAAGTGTTTTTTGTAAAGCCTTCGACAATGTTTGGTTTACTAGAATCAACATAAACCATTCTTGGAGACACTTTACAATTTTTATAATTTGATTCTATCATAAGAGGATAAAGTTGTCTTCCAATTAAAGCATTTCCACCACTATTTGATTGTAATGTTATTTGAGCATTTATTGCTTCTTGTGCATATTGACTATAAGGATAAAAATATGCAGAGCCATGATCTCCTTCTATTAAAGTAATAGTTCCACCTTTTTTTAATACTCTTTTTAATGATTTTAAAGCATTAATAGGGGTTGGAAGATGTTCAAGAACAAAACAGATAAAAATGTGATCAAAATACTCATCTGGAAATTTCAAATCAAAAATATTTCCAGTTTGAAATTCAACATTGTTAATATTAAGGGATTGAATAACTTCTTTCGCTTTATTTAATGAATCTTTAGATATATCAAGAGATATAAATTTTGAATCAGGATTTTTTGGAGCAACTATTTTGGTTTGAGCACCTACACCACATCCAGCCTCAAGAATAATCGAATTCTTAGGGAAAACCGAATCATAATGAAGAAGTTCACTTAAACAATTAGCCTGATCTTCAAGGCGAATAGATTCTCTTTCAGTATAACCATGAACATAATCAATACCCATTTAAACATTTCTCCTTATGTATAATATAAATCTGGTGCGAAAATTTTGTACAAATACATTATATGAATTTCATAATTCATCTAAAAATTATAGTTTCTTTTAATAAATTTGTAAATCAAAATTAATATTTTTTTCATTTTAATTAAAAAATCAATTAATTAAAAAAACATCGAAATTCAGTTCCATTTTGTGTTATCCAGTAAAATTATATGAATAAATTTTATATCATTTAGAGAATTAAGAGTTAAATATTGACGTAATATTATGATTTTGGTTTTTTTAATTAGAAATTAGATAAAAAAAATATTTTTTATTTCATTTTCAGTTAAAATATAAAATAAATCTTTGTGTTTTGAATTTGAAAGGTAAATATTAAAATATATTTTTGCTTCTTTTAATCTTTTTAAAGATAACATCTTGTAAGCAAGTAAAAAATATTTGTATTTACTATCATAAGTTTTATAAAATTCTTTATTGGTATCATAATAAAGATAAAAATTAATAAACTTATAAATTTCAGAGTCTTTATCAAAATCATTCTTTTTAGATTCTAAGAATTTTAAATAATTTAAATATTCTTTTTTGGGAGAAATTTTAAAAAGAGTAATCAGTTTTAAAATGTAATTCTCTGAAGAAATTTTATCTAACCTCAATAGGTTATCAAAATCACTATTTGCTTTTTCATAAAAATTTAATAATAAAAAACAAATTCCTCTAATATAATATGAATTTACATGATCTGGGTCTAATTTTAAACATTTATTTAAGTATTCAATCGCTTTCCAATATTTTCGTTTTTTTCCATAAACATATCCCAAATTATTGTATGCACTTAGATATTTAGGGTCTAATTTTAATGCCTTTTCATAATAATAAATCGATTTTTCAAAATCATCAATTTCGTCATAATAAATTCCTAAATTATAATAAGATGTTTGATATTCTGGATTTATTTCAATAACTTTGTAGTAATCTTGTTTTGCTTGCTCTAAAAGACCTTTTTTAAGATAACAATTACCTCTGTTTAAATAAGCTCCATAATATGTAGGATCAATTTCTATTGCTTTTTTTAAAAACTTGATTGCCTCATCGTAATTTTTTATGTTATAAAGTGCATACCCCATATTATTGTAAACGCCAACATTATTCTTACCCAAATCAATTGCTTTTTTATAACATTCAATTGCTTCGTTATATTTTTTTTCGAGAAATAAATCATCTCCTTTAGAATAAAAATCGTCTGCTTCGTCCGCACAAATTATTAAAGCAATATTTATAAATAGAAATATAAGAATTTTTTTTATCATGATTTTATCACCTTCAATTAATAATTCTAAGATACATTTTTTATATTACTTTTAAATTTAATTATTTCTTCTTTAATTTTTAACCATAATTCTGATAATTCAGATACTAATGGTTTTAATTTATTCCAACTTAAATGATATGAATAAGAATGCCTAAAAAAATGTCGAAATGATAAATATTCTTCCAATTTCTCTATTGTTTCTTCGCTTAAAACTGGATTTTTATTTTCTGTTTTCTCTCCCATTTTATACAATAAAATTTTGTGCCAATTAGAGGCTTGTGGTATTTGTTTATCTATTGTTTTTGAGATGCTTAAAAATATATTTTCCAATCCATTGTAAAATGAATGGAGCATAGTTGCTAATGCAGATAAATATATTAAGTCTGGTTCTTGATTTTTACATAATTCAACTAATGATGAATAAGATTTAATTAATGTCTCTATTTCATTAATTTCAAACTCTATTTTTTCAGTTAATTCGCTATGCAACACGAATAAATACTCCTTTTTCTGCTATAAATCGGCTAAATCTATTGCCTTTTTCGTCTAAATCTACTAAATCAAAAGAATGCTCCATATTTCGCATTAATTTTCCACATATTTTATAATATTTTTCTTCTGGTAATCCTCTTATTGCAAAATCAATATCAGACTCATTTTGATAATCTCCATTTGCTATTGAACCAAAAATATATATTTCCTCACATCCAGCCTCTTTTAATATTGATATAGCAATATTAACATCTTTTTCAAATTCTTTTGGTATATTTATGTTGATTATATTCATTTTATACCCCTGTTGTTTTAATTGACATCAAATATATTATCAAAAAGTCATCTATATTAACAAAAGATAGCAAATATTAATTTATATTGCAAGAATAATTTTTGGGGGATTTGGGGAGTGGTTTATAAATTTTTCTTAAAATTTCGTGTAACCCTTATATCTCTTTATGTTTTAAAGATTTATGGTAAAACTTTATCTCATTTATAAAAATATATAGTTAAATATTAGTGTATTATTATAATTTTAGTTGTTTTAATTAGAAATTAGATAAAAAATACAGATTACACTGAGAACACAGAGTCAATATAAGAAAAACTTCAAAGATCGAATTTCCTCTGTATCCTCTGTGGTCTTCATGTTTATACTTTCCCGTTTAGATAATCAATTGTTTTTATATCCCTATTTCACTCCCATATTCATAACTTCGTAGTCGTAAACATACCAAATTTCGCCTTTTTTGTAGAGAAAGAAGGTGTAGTATTTTCTTTCGATGTATTCTATGTATTTATATTCGATTATTACATCTACTTTGCCTTTTCCTTGACCGTACTCAGTTTTGAGGATTTCAAAATTATGTGGTAAGAAACTTATATCGTCAATTGTATCTTTTTTGAGATACTCTTTGTATTGTTCGATGATTTCTTTTTGTCGTTCGCTATCTTTTTTTAAGAAGTTTTGGTTAAATTTACCATTATTTAAAATTAGTTTTTCTAAGTCGAGGTACAGAAAGTATTTATTCCATTCTTTTTTCATTCTTGCTTCAAGCATATATCTAACTGCTTCGTCTGGCGGTCTTTTTTCTGCAAAAAGTTTTACTTCTTCTTCGATGTCTTTTTTTTCTACAATATATTTTTCGTCTATGTCAGAAGGTTTGATGTTTATCGTTAGCTGATTTGAATATATCGACCCTAATGTGTCGTTGTTTAATTTGAGATTTGGATAATAGAATCCTTTTATGTAATATTGTCCTGGTGTTGTGAGGTCAAAATAATCGTTTAATCTAACTTTATAAGAATATCCTTCATTTGGTTCAAGGCTGATTTTTGACTTAAAAATTGTTTGGACTCTATGAAAAGAAGTAATATAGGCTCTTGAGTGTTCAAGTTGTTGGTTTTTCATTGTAACAATCTGAAAATCAAAAGAAAATTTTTTATCATCAGTAATTAGTGTTGCAAGGCTAAATTCGCCTTTATTTATGATTTTTACATCAAGATAAATATCTTCGTTTTGATTGTAAATTTTTGGTGTAGCAAGCTCAATTTTCATCAATATTGCAGAAGTATTTGACATCTCTTGTGAGAATATTTCTAATCCAAACATAAATAAAAAAATAAATAATATAAACCTTTTCATATTTTACCTTTATATAACACGGATTTATACAGATTTTATCTGATTTACACAGATTATGTTGATTTTTTAATCAGATGGCTTTTTATTCTGTATTTTTTTTAATTAATATCAATATAACATAGATTATGACACGGATTGGCACAGATTATGTTGGTTGGAATTAAATTAGTAAAAAGATAGAAGAAAAGATGATATTGACTCCAACCAATGTAATCCCTGTTAATCTTGTAAAATCTGTGTTAATCTGTGTTATAGTTTGACAAATTAAAATCATTTCTGTATATTGTATCGGATTTTTTTGCGAGAAGGTTTAAAATGATTTTCAAAAATTGGCTTACAAATATTCTTAAAGATGAAGATTACAAAATATTTGAAAAAAATTATTCTACACAAAAACTAACGAGATGCGGTGGTCTTTTTGGTAGTGCAAATATAGTTTTTGCTACAAAATTATTCTTAGAAAAACAAGTTCCTATATTATTTTTGTGTAGTACTGACGAAGAGGCAAAAAATGCAAGTTTGGACTTTGAGACTTGTGGAATAGAAAGGTCT
>MIAN01000092.1 GCA_001829125.1 Spirochaetes bacterium GWB1_27_13
TAATAGAAAATGAAATTAGTAAAGAAACGCTATTAAAAATACATAATTTTATATCAGCGGTGTTTTATGTAGAAAATTCTACACCTGATGAGATAAGAGTCGAAATTCGGCATATAATACAGTTAATTGAAAAAGAAAAACCTGATTTGATAAAATTATTTAAGTTGTGGATAAACAATTTATTTGATACATCAAAATACAACAATATTGAAGAAATAAATGAAGAAATTAATAATATAATGGAGGTAAAAACTATGTTTGAAATGGCTCTTAAAAGGAGAGATGAACAAATTAGAATCGATGTTCTAAGAGAGATGGGAAATAAAATTATTGAAACCAAAATTGAAACTGCTAGAAAAATGATTGAAGAGGGATTATCATTAAATTTAATAAGTAAATGTTTGGATTTATCAGAAGATGAAATAAGAAAATTATTACAATAATTTTTGACCAATAAAGAAACATTTTTAATTAAAACAATCAAAAAACAATAGAAGTAAAAATAAAATGAATTAAAACCAGCGTAATTTATGTTAATCTCTCCCTAATCTATGCTAATCCGTGTTATATAGAGTTAATAATGGGAAAAATTCTCAAAATTCTTTCCCCATCAGTGTTCTTTATGCCTCTGTGCGAGACTTCCCACCAAAATACTTTACCGATAATTACCCAACTTGTCAATATCTAAAAACTTTTGAGAAAAATATTGATAAGATTGGTAAAATTGTTTAGAATGATTGATAAGAAGCTTAAATTTTGTTATATCAACATATTCTTAGAAAAATGCTTAATTTAAATATATAACGGTGGTTTATTAGATGTCATTGAGTTTAAATGAAATAAAAAAGAGAGCAATTGAATTTGCTAACGAATGGAAAGACGAATCAAGTGAAGATGCTGAGGCAAAATCATTTTGGGATGGATTTTTCAATATTTTTGGTATTTCCCGTAAAAGAGTTGCAAGTTTTGAAGAACCAGTTAAAAAATTAAATAACAAAACTGGTTTTATTGACTTGTTTTGGAAAGGAATGCTTTTAGTTGAGCATAAATCACGAGGCAAAGATTTGGACAAAGCATATTCTCAAGCAATAGATTATTTTGCAGGGATAACAGAAGAAGAACTTCCAAAATATATTTTGCACATCGTACTTTTAAATGGACAAATGAGGCTAAAAAAAATGCTGGTGTTTATGTTGTGTTAATTGGTTTTGCGAATTTTGATACAAAAGATAAAAAAATATTTAATTATCACGATGTTAAAGGCGAACCAGTAGAATTAAAAGTTGAAAATATAAATCCTTATTTAGTAAATCAAAAAGATTTTGTGTTGCAAAGTCGAACTACTCCTATTTGTAATGTTTCTCAAATATCTTTTGGGAGTATGCCAAATGATGAAGGTAATTTTTTGTTTACGGATCAAGAAAAAAACGAGTTTTTAGAAAAAGAGCCAGACGCTGAAAAATTTTTTAAACTCTTGATTAGTGCAAAAGAATTTTTGAATAATGAAAATCGTTGGTGTTTATGGTTAGTTGATATTAAACCATCAGAAATTAAAAGTTTACCAATGGTTGCAAAAAGAATTGAAAATGTAAAAAATTATAGATTACAAAGTACAAGAGAGGCAACTAAAAAACTTGCCGATTATCCTTATTTATTTGGAGAGATTAGACAACCAAATAGTGATTATATTTTGATTCCTAGAGTTACATCAGAAAATAGATATTATATACCAATGGCTTTTTTTACAAAAGATTATATTGTATCAGATTCTTGTCTTGCTGTACCAAACGCAACTTTTTATGAATTTGGGATTTTGATGTCATCAATACACATGGCTTGGGTTAGACAGGTTTGTGGTAGATTAAAAAGTGATTATAGGTATTCAAATAATTTAGTCTACAACAATTTCCCTTGGCCTGAGACTCCAGATTTTAACAAATATTCTAAAGTTGAAGAGGGAGCAAAAGAGGTTTTGGCAGTCCGTGAGGAGTACAAGAGTGAAAAACTTGCTGATCTTTACGATCCAATATCTATGCCAAAAAAACTTGTTGATGCCCACAAAAAGTTAGATAAAGCCGTCGATTTGTGTTACAGACCTCAACCATTTACAAGCGAGCTTGGTAGGATAGAATTTTTATTTGATTTATACGAAAAATATACGAGTTTATTTAAAGAAAATAAAAAGAAAAAATAAATGAAGATAATAATATACTCAATCGTTTCTAAAAGGGCGATTAGAATAATATCCATCAACAATTAGTTTAAACCACGAAGTAAATACAATAAAAAAGAGAATTTTGATTAAAAATTACAATAAATTTAAAAAAAATCATCTTTTTTATTGAAATACTCTCTAAATATTCGTAAAATTCGTGGTAAATTGTTATTTTTTAAATAGAAATTTGACTTACATATTAATTGTTCCATTTAAAAAAGAAACCCCAACATTCATGTTAATACCGACTGCCGGTTTATTTTGTAATAAATCATAGTAAAATAAGAAATCAAAATTAGTATAAAGGTATTGGAAAACTTTGATTTTTACACCTGAATAAGCCTCAATAATAAAATTAAACCTTACAGAATCCGATATATCAGAAAGAAAATAAAAATTAATATCATTTTTAATTATAACAATATCTTTATATGAATATGGTAAATTAAAACCTATTTTTCCACCTATATTAACATAATTTGCATTATTAAAAGGATAAATATCAAAAACTATACTTTCACTAATAAAAAAATTAAACGGAAGATGATGCCTTATACCTGTTTGTGGTTTAATAATAAAATTTTTTAATGTATCATCAACAAAGTAAAACTTCAAATTGTCAATTTTTACATTTATATATGGTGAAGCATATTTGTAATTAAATTCATAATCTGCTTCAGTTCTTATAAAATCATTATTAAAACTAAAATCAATTTTATCACTGTCATCTTGTTTTGTCCATTTTAATTCATAATCTATTTTTGAAGATAATGTTAACTTGTGATAAGAGTTTTTCCATAAAGTAGTAAATAAAAAAGATGTTTTTAAATTATGCTCTTGATAGTTTTTTGCAAAATAAGATATTGTAGAATAATATTTATTATTATAAAAAAAATTGCCCTGATAATTAGTGTTTATATCAATAAGATATTTCCAATATAAAGTCGAATTAATTTTTTTTGTATTTGAGATTTTAATATTTTCTTTTCCTTTATAATAATTATAAATATTTTCTTTTAAATATCCGTAATCTTTTATAGATTTTAATTGTTTACCATCAAGAAATTCTGTAAAACCGTCTCCTCCAGATAGTAGAAAATCATTAATTGCAACGTAATAATATTCTGATTTTACAATATCACGTTTATTTATCATATTATCGCTTATTCCACTAATCAATAAATGTTTTTGATTATTTTTTATACGCATTTGATTCTTTTTTAATATTTCTATTATCTTTTCACCGCTTAGAATAATTTTAATTATTTTACTTTTATATTTTATTGCAGCATTTATATGCTTATTTTTTATTGAGCCTTCAATTTCATTATCAGAAATCCCACCGCTATTTAGAAATGCAACTTCACTTTGAGTAATATTTCTCATTAGAGATAAAGCAATATCACTAATTTTTATTAATTCTTTAGATTTAAACAGATCTTTTTCAGATTCTATATTATATTCATCAGAAATTTTGGCTACTTTTTCATATAATAGTTTAATATTTTCATCTTTATTTTCGGATTGTTCGACAATGTGTCTTTCAATAAGATCATTTTCAGGATTATAAACCAAATAATCATTATTGTGAACAAAATATACACCTCTTCCATCTATTGATTTATAAGAATCCATCTCATTCCATTTTCCTATAAAAACATAATCAATATCTTGAATTTCTTTTATAATTTTAATACCTGTTTCTCCTGTTAAAGTTCCAAAACAAATTATTTTTTTACACCCTGCTTCTTTTAATTTTATAGCAACTTGATTGGCAGCTTTTATAGGGTCTATTTCTTTTATTTTGTATGGTACGCGTCCTTGAAGTTCTGTTAATGCAAAAAAACCTATTTTTGTTTTACCTTCAATTATTGAATATTCTGGACAATCAATGCCATCAACCTTAATATTTGCAGAAATAAAAGGTAGTTTATATTTATCAGTAAGAATTTTCAAAGTATTAGGATTATAATCAAATTCATGGTTACTTATTGATATTCCATGATAATTAAGAGATGATATAATAGATGCTGGTAAATCACCTGAGGTATAACTTGCTAAAGTCTCCATCCCTAAAATATCTCCTGTATCAAAAAGAAAAAAATTATCATTTGATATATTATTTTTTATAGATGAATATGTATTAAGAACTTGTGATGAATCTCCAAAAGAAGACCCTGTAATTACTATTAGATTGTTTTGAGAATTCAACAAAAAGGCGGATACAAAAAGAGATAAACAGATAAAAAATTTCTTCATAAAAAACTCCAATAAATTCAAATAATTATAAAATGGTAACTAAAAAAATTATAGAGAAATAAAAAAAAAAAATCAAGCGATTCAACTAATTTATTTTATAAAATTGTAATTACTAATAAAAAAATCATAATTAAATATCAATAAAATCAATCAAAATCACAAGTAAAACGAATTAAACAAAATAAAAACAATTAAAATTATAATTAAAACTGCTATAACTATTAGAAACAGTCTATTTTATTAAAATTTTAACAAAATTATTTGATATATTTTGCTTATGTAACTATTAACAAGTATTCTAAAGTTGAAGAGGGAGCAAAAGAATTTTTGGCTATCCGCGAGGAGTACAAGAGTGAAAAACTTCCAGACCTTTACGATCCAATATCTATGCCAAAAAAACTTATCGATACTCACAAAAAGTTAGAGAAAACCATCGATTTGTGTTACTGACCTCAACCATTTACAAGCGAGCTTGGTAGAATGAATTTTTGTTTGATTTATACGAAAAATATACGAGTTTATTTTAAAGAAGATAAAAAGAAGAAATAACCATAAAAGAGACCACCTTTTTATTTGATTTTCTCCAAATTTTTTGATATATTTTAATTATGCCAAATGATAATGACAAACGATATAAAAAAATATTTTCAAATCCTTTAGTTGTGGAAGAACTACTTTCAAGTTTTGTACACGAAGATTTTGTGAAGGATTTGGATTTTTCGACATTAGAACGACTCGATAAGTCTTTTGTTACCGAGAAGTTTTTAGAAAAAGAATCTGATATTATTTACAAAGTTAATTTTAAAGGCAATGAAATTTATATTTATCTATTGATTGAATTTCAATCAACTGTCGATAAGTTTATGTCATTGCGAATTTTGCGATATATCTTAGAATTTTACGATTTTTTATCGC
>MIAN01000093.1 GCA_001829125.1 Spirochaetes bacterium GWB1_27_13
AAATCTGTAATAACAACCAAAGCAGGTCCTTGCTCTATTGCCATAGAAAGTAATTTTAACTCTTCTTCTATTTTTTTTTGTTTTAAAGCATTTTCAATTCTAATAGATAAGACTCTAAAAAAACTATTTTTATTATCTTTTACTAAATAGTCATAAGCACCAGATTTTAAAGCAGTTACGGCAACTTCTTCATTGCCCCATGCAGTTATTATAATCAAAGGCTCTTTTCTTTTCATTTCGAGTATTTCAAAAGCAGTTCCGTCACTTACAACATAGTCAGCCAATATAACATCAAACGTACTATCTGTAAGAATTTTTTTTGCTTCAAGTATAGAATGAGTAACAGTATAATTATAGTCTAATTTTTGTTCGTTTACGAGTTTTTCAAAGTCTTCTAATTCTTTTTCATCATCTTCTATATATAAAATCTTATACATTTTATGCCTTTAAATAAAATAAGAGGTTTATTAATAATTTTTTGCATTAAATTATCAATTTTATACTGGCAATTATTAATGCAAAAATTATGTTTTTTAATCACCATCCTAATTTAATAAATTTTAAAAAAAATTGCAAGTTTTTAATGATATATAATTAGAATTTTAACTTCTCTTCCTTAACATAGTAATATTCACTTTGCATGATAAATTAATCCCCTTCTCTTTGGGAAAAAAAGGGGATCAAATCAATGCTAAGAATATTCCTAAAGTGTTTAAGATGATCTTTCTATTAAATTTTTTGGATAAATAATGAGTTGAATTCCTGGTTATTTCTTATCCTTAAAAAAATTAATATTATTATTTTTTAGTAAAAACATAATTTCTTGCAAAAATTTTGTAACAGGCGATATTTCTCCATTCCCAGAGTCAATTACAGAATAATTATTGATTTTAATAGCCTCATAAATTTGAGGTAGAATTTCTATTAATTTAGCAGTTAGTTCGTCTGAACTGTAAATTTGATTTATTTCTCTTCGTAGTTTTTCTATATCAAGAGTTTGCTTTAACATTTCATTTTTTAATTCTTCAACAGTTTTTAGTTTAACCAAAAAATCTTTTTCTATATCTTGAAATTTTATTTCAAGGTTTTTCTTTATTAATTCGAGTTCGTTTTCTTTTTCTTCTTGCTCTTTTTTAAATTCTATCTCTTTACGAAATTCGGTTTCTCTAATCTCTCTTTCTTTTTGTGTTATTTTTCTATGCTCATCAAGTTCAAATTCTTTTATTTTTACATCATTTTCTACATTGGCAAGATTAATTTTTTTGTCAGTCTCAATTTTTTCGAGTTCTGTTTTTTCTCTTTTTATATTCTCTTCCTTTGCAATTTGTTTGTCAGTTTCAATTTTTGTCTTTGCAACTTCGAGTCTAAGTTTGTCCCTAAATTGTGATTGAAGATTTTCAAAAAGTTTGTTTGACATTATCTGGACTTTTTCAATACCCACTTGATCAAAAATAATTCCCCATTTGTCTTCAATTTCTTTTAATTGATTTCTTAAATTGTCTCCAATTTCATCTTTTTTCTTTAGAGCATCGTCAATTGTCATATTAGCAATTACATGTCTAACAGCTTCTGTACAAATAGTTTTAAGCTCATTATTTGTATTTTCCATAGGATCATCGTCATCAAAAAAATCCATAGTAGTAATTGCCACCTCAGGTCTTTTTGGATCAATCCTCCAACTTGCATAACCTTCTATCCCAATCCCTTGATAGTCAAGATTTGCATTGTCTGTTATAAAATAAAGTGTCTGAACAGATGCTGGAACTCTCAAAAATTTACTAAAAAGTCTAAATCTTTTCCCACCAAGTATTGGATTTATCTTTTTTTGACCAACTTTAACCAAATATTCATTAGGAAGAGCAGTTTCAAAGAAAAAACCAGAAAGTTTCTTTCTTTTTTTTATGTATTCTTTTGATTTTGTATCTTTAGTCTCCATAAAATCATTCCCTTTCATTCTACATTTTTTAACGTAAAATTTATTTAAATAAAACTTACTCCTTAATTATAAATCACTAAGTGTTTAATTTCAATAGAGTTGGCAATAAAATTGATTCTTTTATCTATACCTAATGAACTTTAAATGGTAAATAAATTTTATTAAAAAATAGCAATTTAAAAGTCAAAATTTATCAAGAAGATCACAAAGAATTAGAGAGTATTTCAATAAAATAGATAATTTTTTAAATTTATTAGAGTTTTTAATCTTAATTTTTTTTCTTATAACATTTTATTCGTAGTTTAAACTAATTTTTGATGCGATATTATAAGGATTGTCCTTTTAGAAACGATTGGCTATATAGTGTTATTTTTTTACAAAAATCAAAAAAACAAAACTATTTTATAACCCGATGTCTGAATAAATTCGTAGCAATACGAGTTGCATTAAAACTTTATTGCAGACTCGGGTATAATATAACGATAATATTATTATTGCTTTAGCCAGACATTAATATCTGCTGTTGAAAAATCAAACATTGATAAGATTCCATCTACAATATAAAATTTCATTTCTCTGTCAGATAAAGTAAAAGTTGCTATATTATTATTTACACTTAATTTTGAATAATTATAAATCTTTGATGGATTAGTAATAGTATTACCATCACTATAATAAACAGATGACATAGTTATGACAGAATCAGTAATTGTTATAGTTGAAAAGAAACTAATAGCGATACTACTTTTTCCTTTGAGATATATTTCTTTTTTAGAAATCCATGTTCCTTGTAAGTTTGATATATTTCCTCCACCAAAAGAAACCATCAGCCAACTACTCATTTTATTTCCAGAAAATCCTACTGAAGAAACTATTTCTTTTTCTAAATAATTATCTGAGATAGGTACTTCATTTAGAGTAATAAAAGTTTTTGTTAAAGTTTTATTAACAGAATCGTAAACATAAGTCCCTGTTGAAACATTACCATAAATACTTCCAGTCCATGATTTGCCTATAAAAGTCCCATCACTATTAAAAGTATAAATATCACCAGTATTATCTGTACCTGATGTATTTTGATACTTCCATGTACCAACAATAGGTAAATTTGAACTATTTGTTGTTGTTGTTGTTGAATCTGTAGGGGAATTAGCCGTACAACCAACAAAAATAAATAATGTCAGAGATACAAAAAAAATAAAAAACAATGATTTTAAGTTCATTAAACTCTCCTAAGTATAAAATTAATTATAAAAAATATCCCAATGTCAAAAAACTTTTGCGATATATTTCATCTACCTAATCGAATAAGAAATATAAATCCTACGAAATAATTTAAATTAATTTAACTTTTATCAATTTAGTTGGAGAAATTTAACACAGAGTTAACAAACTGCCAAGTCCTAAATTTAATTGACAAAAGTTAAGCAATTTTTTTATCGCCAAAATCAGTTAATACTTGGGATATAACATTTATTTATCAAAATTAATAGACTCTATCGCTAAAATCAATTAATAGTTGTTTTATACATAAATTATCTCATATATTTGTAGCTGATAGATCGGCAAACTTTAGTAATGCAATAACTGATTTGATTTTAATTAGTATTTAAAAATAAAAAAAGTGCAATTTGTTAAAATTGCACTTCATATTAAATCGACCATAACGGGGCTCGAACCCGCGACCTTCGGCTTGACAGGCCGACGCGCTAACCAACTGCGCTATATGGTCACTTGATGTCAGCAATATATATTATTTCTTCCATTCTGTCAATACCTTTTTTTTAAAAAAAATAAATAATTTTTTACTATTTTTCTATAATATAGGCATCTTTATAACCAAAGCCTCTTATCCCTTTTATTACTTTGTCAACATTTTTTTTATCAATAGGACCTACTAACAAAATATACTTTGAGTTTTCTTTCAATCCAACAACATTTTTAAAGATAGATTTAAACAAAATCAATCTTCTTTCACCTTCTTCTTTTTCGTAAGTTGTTGAAAATCTAACATAAATTTTACCCTTTGGTAAAACTGTTAGCCATTCTATTTTTGGAGTCTCTTTAGTTATAATTTCTTTTTTTGGTGGAATATACACTCCCTCATCACTTATCTTGTTCTTTTTTTCTTGAGGTGTTTTTGTTTTATATTTTTTTGGGTCTTCGAGTTTTTCAATAACCTTTTTCGTTTTATACGAATCCTCACCTATTTGATTTTTTTGCTTTTCTGGAATATTTACTTTATCTTTTTTTGGGTCTTCAAGTTTTTTATCTTTATAAGATTCTTCCCCTATTTGATTCTTTTGTTTGTCTGGAATATTTGTTTTTTCATCTTTTGGATTTTCAAGTTTTTTATCTTTATACGACTCTTCGCCTATTTGGTTTTTTTGTTTTTCTGGAATATTTATTTTATCTTTTTTTGGATTAATTTTATCTTCGTTATCAAAAGAAATATCATTTTCTTTTATTAATGGTTTTTTATCAGTAAATTTATTAGGAAAAGCATCTTTATCCTCACCAATTTTCTTTTCTTTTTCTGTTGGCGTTTTTTCTATAAATTTTTTAGGTTGTGTAATATCCTCACTATCAATAAGGTTCTGTTTTTCTTTTGGAATTTTTTTCTTATCAATTTTTGGATTATCTTCAGTATCTTGACCGATTTTTTTAGTTTTTTCTTGAGGTTTTATTTTTATTTCTTTTTTTGGTACAATATCTGTATCTATATCCTTATCAATAAATTTTTCTTTCAAATTTGGAATATTTTTTATCTGATTTCTAGGCTCTGGATTTTCTTCAACATCTTCATCTATTGCGTATATTCTCATTATTTTTTCTGGAGTTATATTCTTTTTTTCTGGTGGAATAAGTTTTTCTTCTTTATCATATCCTACTTTCTCATCTTTTTCTGGTGGAATTTTTATAATATCATCTTTAGGAATAACAGTTTCTTCCTTTAAATCGTCATCTTTTTCCATAATTTTATTTGTGATATTTTTATCACCATTGGGCCAATTAATTTCTGGAAATTTTTTAAATTTTTCTTCATCAACTGTCCCTTCAGAAACAAGTCCATTTACATTTAATATTTCTGTTGAATTTACATCGCTAAAACTTCCGTCAACAACTACTAAAGATGTTTCCCATGCAAGATCAAGTTCTTTTGCTGCTTTTGGAGTGAGAAGTATAAAATAGTTTGATTCACTTTTAATTCTATCTGTAATCGTAACGAGTACCTGTTTACCACTTTTGACATTTGTTACAGTAACATTAGCACCAAGTTTAAACCCATTACAAGCGGCAGTCAAATTTTCAACATTAAAAGAATCTCCATTTGACATTTTAGAGCCTTCAAGTAACTGATAAGTTGCCACTTGACCAACCCATTTTTCAGAATATGAAAAGAATATATTAAAAAATACTAAAAAAAATACAAGGATTTTTTTCATTTCTTATCCTTCACCTTTTCTTCCTTGATAATATTGCTCATTGACTGGATAAAAAGTGATTTTTTCTTTATAGAATTAAGTACACCAGTTATTCTTTTGGCATCATCTAAATTATAAGGACCTGCCATAACCCTATAAACGGTTTTGCCATCTTTATCTTTTTTTAAGTCTTTCTTTATTAAATAAAAATGTGGTCTTACTTCCAAAAAAGGTAGCATTTCAGTAATACCGGGGAAAGCATTTTGATGATACGAATAAGCTCCAAGTTGAATATAGTATTTATCGTTTCCATTTTTTGTTATTTCTTTTAATGATTTATCTGGTTCAACAACAAGGCTTTGTAAATCTAAATATTGGGATTCTTCACCAGTTTTATTCCAACCTAAAAATTTTATTGTAAGTTTTATAGTGTTTGGTTTTTTATCATAAGTTGAAATAAAAAAATTAAACATTTCTTGAGAAAGATAAATTATATATGGTGATTGGTTTACAATCGAATAACCAACCTGAACTAATGCTTCTTTACCAGTGATAGGGTCTGTCACATTATAAACCCCACCAGCAGGAAGTATAGCAGAATAAGCAAGATTATATTTGATAGTTCTTTCACTATCATCAAATTTATCAAGATGATTTGCAACATTGACTCCAACAAAATCAACTTTTTGAATATCAATGTCTTGTGAGAATAGAATATATAATAAATTTAAAAAAATAAATAAAAAAACTATTTTTTTCATCATAATACCCTTTAAATCTGTATAATAATTGAAGGATTTTATCACCTAACCTATTTATATTAATAGTTAAAATTGATTATTTTCTAATACTATTTACCATTAAATATATATTTGTTAGATAAAATTCTAATATATAATCAGTTTCGGATATTAATATTATAAAAATTAACTTTTAAAATATTTTTTTATTTATTAACAAGCATTATGTTAATACAAACTAAATTTTTCATAGAAAATTCAAAGTTTTAGAGATTCCTCCTGAGCCATATTTTTCTAAAATCCTACCAAAAACTAAATGGATATTCTCCTTTTAATATAAATTGTTCACCATTCCAGATGTGGTATAGGGTTGTATCTTTAAAATCATAATTTACTTTTTTTAGAATATTTCTAGCTTCTTGTAGTTGATCATTAGGTATATTTATATCAAACAAATAGAGCCAATTATAATCCATTTTTTTGGTTATTATTTCTTTTAGTTTTTCTTTATTTTGTTTTGTTAGTTCTTTTTCGTTTGTTAGATAAGATTCATCTTGTCCCATCCCTCCTACCGTATAAAATTTATTAAATAAGTCTTTTTCTTCTTTAGTTAATTTTATTTCTTTATATGGTTTAAGGTTGTCATAATCTAATGCAAATGGTAAAAATTTGGGTATATCTTCTCTATAATAATATTTTTTTAGAGTTTCTTTGTCTTTTTCATCTAATTTTGTTAAAATACTATTAAAATAATCATAATCTATATTCATTGGTATATAACCGTATATTTGAGTTATCTGGATTATGTTACCGTTATCATCCTTTTTTAAATCTATGCCTGTAACACTTCCGTGATACTGAGGTAACCCCATCTTTTTATTACAAAATATTGGTTTTATTGTATTATTTTTGAAAGAAAACCAGACTTCGGAGATGAAAGAGGAAGCAGGACTTACCGCTTCTAAACCTTCATAAAAATCTCCTGTTAGTTTTATTACCTTTAGATTATTTATATTATCGATTTCTATTTTATTTGGATTAAAATTTCTAGCAATTCCACCTTTTAATTTCTTTTTAAAACCACTACTCCATGCAAATTCATATTCATTTGATTCGTTATTATAATCAACATATTTATATAATTTATATTTTGTTATAAGATTTTTTTCTTTATAAATTCTTAATAATGGTTTAAGAAATTCATCATATTTATTTTCTAAGTACCAAGTTATTGCAATTAAATCATTCTCATTTTTATAATATGGGTATCCAATATACTCGGCAAATACCCAACCGATTATATTGTCCTTAATCTCTACTTTCCACCAATAATTTTTTATATCATTGACAGTATTAATGTATTTATGATTATCATATCTAACCTCAAGAATTCTTATCTCATCGCCAAAACTAAATTTATAAAGTATTTGTGCATTTACATTTGGTTCTTGGCGGAGTCTTAAACCCTCGCCAATTACCACTGCTTTATCATTAATAATATATTTTGCTGTCCAATAACCGAATGATGTTGCATTTACAAACAATTGGTTAAAAATTAAAATTAATACTATAAAAATGTATTTTTTAATAGATTTCATTTTTATTCCTTTATAATAATACTTCTAGTTTTAACATTATGGGCTATTTCGTTACTATAATTGCTTTCGCCAAACTCGTTTGAAGCGGTTACTACATAATAATAAATTATACCACCACTAGAATTTTCTGCTCCTAATAAACCTGTATCTGTATAAAAATTAGATAATACTGTTATTATGTGAGAATAACTGCCAGATACAGATATATCATTTGTTCTATATACCTTATAGCTTGTTGCATCTGATACTGTATTCCATTTAAGTTCGCATGATGAGTATCCAGTATAAAGAGTACTATCTCCTTCATATAATCCAGTCGGAGCAGAGGGCTTATATCCATCATAACAAATAGTAAAACTACCAGTTTGAGTTAAGTCCGTTCCTTCTACTTTGATAAAAATACTTTCTGTTGTCGATGCTGTAAAATAATCATAAGGACTATCCGAATCATTTATAAAATAACTAGTTGTTTTGTCATTTTTGTACCCAGATACTTTGATATTGCCAACTTTTGGGTCAGATGACTCTGTCCATAGTATCTTATATTTTATATTTTTCGTTACATTAAATGTAAACCATAATATATCTTCTTTCTCAAGCGTATAGGAAGTTGCAGTTGTAGAGAGACCTAGAAGAGTATATTGTTTTAATCCATTATCTATATTGCTATAATCACTATAACCATTACTATTATAAGCTTTTACCTTATAATAATAAGTTCTATTTTTTCCACAAATATAATCTGTAAAAGAATTATCTGATGATGTCCCTATTAAATTATAAGTTCCTGTTTGTGATAGGCTTCTATATATTTCATAATTTATAGCACCAACTGATCTATCCCAAGTAAGATTTATTTTATCCGAAAAACTGCCATTAGTTGCGGATAAATTTGTTGGAGGGTATGGGATTGTACTTTTTTCGATATTGATAGTAAAATTTCCACTACCACCACTTGTTGGAATAGTTTCTATCCATAGATTTACTTGACTGTCAAGTGCAACAATTGTTTTAGTTAATGTTGGCTCTCCTTCCATATTTGTAAGATTTGACGAGTTAATAGGGTCTGTATAAGCGTCAGTAGATGTCCTATAAATAGAAGTTTTTATATTCGCATTTATTTCTGTTATTGTTATCTTATAAATATAATTTAGAGTTGCATCAAAATAATATTTTTTAATATCCTCTTTTGCAATTGTACAATCATTACTACCTATACTTAATTTAATAGGTGCAACTGTTCGTTGATAACTAACAGTATTAGTAAAATCTGTAAATTTATAATTTGTTACACCTCTTACTCTATAATTATATGTCCTATTCATACCAATAGTATAATCTGTCCAAGTATTTGAACTAACTGTTTTTGTAAAATAGTCTCCACCAACTGTTGTTCGTTCTATCTCATAAGTCGTAGCACCAGCCAAAGCATCCCAACTCAATTTTACACCAGTAGTAGCAGTTTCAGCAGTAAAACCACTGATAGATAAAGCAGTAAAAGTACCATTATTTGATTGAAGGTTGTTTTCATCTGATTGCCAGTTTTTTATATAATTTGGTAACATCCTATCTCTTATAGCATTTATCCTCTCCGTTATACCACTATGTTCTATCTTGGCAGATGCAGAGCCTACATTCTCTCTAAAGTCATCGTAATAGTGGACTAATTTATTTGTATTATCATAAGCCGAATACCCATTAAAAACTATTGACCAGTGGAGATGAACTCCTGTAACATTTCCTGTTTTACCCATCTTGCCAATTTCAATACCTCTAGTACATTGATTATTTAAAGAAACTCCTGAAGGCAAAGGATTTATACTTACTAAGTGACCATATAAAGTTCTATATCCTCCCGAGTGTTCTATAATAATATGATTACCATATCCTCCATTATATTCGACTGTTTTAACTATGCCATCACAGGCAGAGAGTATTGGTATTTGTGTGACATTTTCCGCCTTTTCATACCATCTATTTCGACCTTCCTTATATGGAGTCTCTGAAGTATCTATCCCTCCAGAAAAATCAAAACTCCAATAATCATATACTTTAAAGCCTCTACTAGGGTTTGGATGCTGATTTTCTGGATTATAGATTGTATCTAAATGGCTATAAGTTCCTCCCGGTGGTTGGCTAATATTCCAATTCCAAAAATATGCTGGTAAAGGGATATGAAATACCATTTCACTACTTCCATTACTATAATTAAATTTTATCTGATAAGCATTATCAGTATTTGCAATATTGCTTGAAAGTATTGCACCTCTCCATGGCTCATCTGTGTTTCTTACAAAAAATCTAAGATTTACAGATGTATCAAATAATGCAAGGTCAATAGATGGTGTTGTTATAACTGCTGTATAAGTATATTTATAAGCATTTAATTGAGTTGTCGTAAGATTCATTGTATACAGAGGTTTATCTGAAGTGGCTATCATTTGTCCTTGTACAAATAAAGCGATAGTATCTTGATGTGCGATGTTATTCAATTTATTTATATCTAGATTATTTTTTATCGTTAAAGCCACTCCCATTTTTTGCTCTTTATAACAAATAGCATCCCAACTTATTGTATATGTATTATTTGCATAGAGGATACTAGGAGGATTAGCATTATCTATTTTATAACTAGTAACAACTGGTGACATTTTTGATAGATAATAGTCATCATTCTCTCCTACTGTTATACTAAGATTTTTATTATTTATAGATTTTTCTTTTATGATAATATCTTCTATTATATTATTGTTAAAACCTAAAATATTTGATTGTTGAGTAGTACCAATCGTAGTTGTTGTTGTACTAGTTAGTGTAAATCCATAATCAGTAATTTTTACAAATCTTCCATCATCCATTACACCTTTTATATAAGGAGGTACTATTACTTGGACAAAATAGTCATCAGTATTAAAACTACCAACTATTCTTAGTTTTGTCGCCCCTTGTGGTATACCATTTAAAGATGTTTTAAAATGTAATTGTTTTTTCCTTACCAATCCTATAGTTCCTTCGTTTACTGTATTATATGATTCTACGAATCTTGTAACTACATTACTATCTGTTAGATTAGTAAAAGAAGGGAATACTTTTGATATTACATTATTATTATCATCACAAACAAGTATTATAACATCATATTTTTTGTAATCATCATCAGTTGCTATATCTCTATAATCATCAATTACAAAACTTATATTATTGGAGTCAGCACTTTTTGTAAAACTCGATAAAAAAGCTGGTATAGTAGATAAATAATGAGTAGCCAAAGCCTTTGATAAATGAATACCAAGTGGCAATTTGCCAAATCCCTCTCTTCCAATAGTGCTTCTATTTATAGATAATAGATTATTATTTGTAGTATCATCTTTTATAAACTGATTATAAATAATATCATTTATAACAATACTCTTTGTTTTGTTTGTATTATCTTCTGTTATACTATAATTAATCCCATTAGTATTATAGCTTCCCTCTGCCAAACTTTGATTGTTTTTGTTGATATAGTCAGCCAAAAATACAGTATTATTATAAAACAAAGCATCGATTACATTATTACTAGCCTCTTTGTAACTAATTGGGTTTTGTTTTTCTTGATTTACTGATTTATTGTCTTCTGTTTTGATTGTAGGGTTACTACAAGTAAAAATAAATAAAAATAACACAATAACGCCAATTTTGTTTAAATATCTCATTTTTTCTCCTTATATATTAAAATTTACTATCAATAAGATTAAATTGTGGGAATATCTTATCTTTAATTATAAATTCTTCTCCATTCCATTTATAAGTAAATTTATAATCTTTAAACTCATAACCTACTTTTTGTAAGATTTCTCTTGCTTCATCCAATTGGTCATTAGGCATATTTTGATTAAATATATAAGACCAATTATAATTAGTTTTCTTTAATATCTTTTTTAACAATTCTTTATTTTTTTCTGTTAGATTGTTTTCATTATATAATTCGCAGAATTCAAACCCCCCATGTATAGAAATGCTCTTATTTTCTTCATTATAATTATATCCCCCACCACCATAAAAATTATGAAATATTTTGCTCTCTTCTCTGGTAAAAATATTTTCTTCTGTTAATATTTTTAAACCTACTTCCCGTGTTAATAGTTTTGGTATTTCTTCTCTATAATAATATTTCATTATTTTTTCTTTATCTATTTCATCTAATTTTTTTATCATATTATTAAAATAATCATAATCAATGCTTATAGGTATATAATCATATATTTGTTCTATTTCTTTTATATCATTTGTTTGATCTTTTATTAATCTTATAGCTATAAGTGAGCCAGAATATCCAGCAGTTAGAGACTGTATTTTTATATTATTAAAAATTGGTTTAATTTTATTATTATTAAAACTAAACCATAAATCAGTAATAAAACCAGCGCGACCTTCCCCCATGCCGTATACATCTTCTTTAAAATAACCATTTATATTTATTACTTTTTTATTATTGATTGTCTCTAATACTATCTTATATGGTCTCATTATTCTTATATCAAAATATTTATCTGGTTCTTTTAACTTATTTATCCAACCAATTTTATGATACTCAAAAGCCTCTTTATAATTAATTTCTTTTGTAAGTCTATAGCTTGCAATAAGACTCTTCCCATTATAAATTTTTAATATTGGTGCGGGGAAAGTTATAGCAATAAGTTCGTCACCATCCCTATAATATGGATAAGCTATATATGCACCAAATACCCAACCTATTATATTATTAGTTTCTACTTTCACCCAATAATTTATTATATCATTTATAGTTTCATACTTATCTTGTTTTACTTCAATAACTTTAATTTCCTCACCAAAGCTAAATCTATAAAGGATTTGAGAGTTTGCATTTGGCTCTTTACGGAGTCTTAAGCCCTCGCCAATTACCACTGCATTTTGATTTTTTATCAACTCAAATGTATCAAAAAAAGCATTTATAAAATAAGTATTAAAAAGTAAAATTAAAATTATTAAATATCTTTGTTTTATCATTTATTTTCCTCCCAGATTGGAAATTGATGTATGGTTTAATGCCAATTTTTTCATAAATACATAATTTTATATATTTTAAATCAAAATTATTAATTATATCTATCAAATTTTTTATATATTTCGCTTCTGATAATATCTACGGCTTCTTTAACTGCTTCAGAAATAGGCATTGTATTGTTTGTAATTTTATAAAGCATAATGCCAGTATAATTCCAAACAACAGCCATTGCTTTTAAGTTTGGAATTAATTCGCCATTATCTATCGAATTATATACAGATAAATATTCAGGATTGGATTTACCAATATCATTAACAAGAAGAGTAAAAGCTGGCGTTTTTTTTATATTTTGATATAATAATAATTGAGCTTGATAAGTAGTATAATAATTTATTATAAAATCAACACACTTGGATTTTTTAGTTGACTGAGAACTTATCATAACACCTCTTGAAACAATAAGAGATTTTAATGGCTTATTATTCAATGTTGGTAAGTCAGCAATACCAAGGTTAGATATATTTTTTTTGTAAAAGTCTATGTTTCTTGAAGATTCCATTATTATTGCAACTCTTCCTTGAGTAAATGCCTCTTCAACCTTTAAATAATTTGTAGAATATGGAACAATACCATCATTGACAAGTTTTTTTATAAATTCAAACCCTTCAATAGCCCCCGCATTACCAATACCTATATCAGTAATATCATAAGAATTATCGTAGTTTTTAAAAATATAACCTCCCTGTGAACCTACAAAAGGGAAATTCATAAAAAAATCCTCTTGAATTCCATATAAAAAACCATATTTATCACTACTAACATCAGTCATTGGTTTTGCAACATTTATCAAATCTTCAAAAGTCTTTGGAGGAGTCGATATAAGATTTTTATTATAAAATAGTATAAGACTATCGATTGAATAAGGTATTCCATATAATTTATTTCTATAATAAAAACCATCAGTTGATTTTTTTATAAATTTTGTTTTTATATCTTCAAGTATAGTTATATCTGCAATTAAACCTTTTTTTGCAAGTTCACCAACCCAATCATGACCTCCTACTATAATATCTGGAGAACTTCCTGTTTGAAATGTATTTAAGAAATCAGTTCTTGGAGCAGATTTGATTTCAATTTTCAATCTTATATTACTATTTTTTAATAAAGAATCATTTAAACTTTCAAATCCTTTAGCCTCCGTATCATTACACCATAATACCAATTCAGTAATATTATTATTTACTGTTGTTGTAGTGGTAACTCGATTGGTAATTTCACAAGAAATTAATAGGAAAAGAATATTTAAAATTAAAAAGAGATTAATAAGTTTCATAATAGCTTTTTCTCCTGACTATTTCTCAAATAAATCTATATTTCCGCCTTTTATAGCATATATATCTGCTCTACCAATACTTAAAGGGGAATAGGCACCGATTAATATATATCCTTTTTTTATGCCATCAGTATATAGTTGGAGTTCTGCAAGAGTTGACAAATCTTTTTGTGTATCATCAGAATATTTTGCAATTTCGTAGCTTAATTTTTGTTCATTATATAGACAAATCATTATCAGAGTATCACAGCCAGAAGTTAGATTTTCAGTATATGATAAATCTTTGTCTCCAAATGTTCTTTTTATTGTAAGACCGCCAAATTTAATGTTTTCTTTATAAATTAAACCATTTTTATAGAGGTCACAAAACCCGTTAGTATTTAAATTATAAGAATGTATAATTAAAGTGTATTTTTTATCTTTTTCCAAAAATACTTCAGGGAGTCTCGAAGATAACATTTCTCCAAAATCATCGTTATAAGCAATAGTTTTTATATAGGTAGAATTTAAATCTTCTTCTATTAAATAAAGTATTGTATCAGCACTCACATCGTGTTTGGAACTTTTAAGATTTTTTGTCTCAAACACGATTTTAGAATCATCTCCATAAAAACTAAGTCTATATATTGGTGTTATATTTTGATTTTCCCAAAAATATTTACTATCCTCTGTATTATCGTTTTTTTTGTTGACGAGTGCTACATCATAAGTTACATCATTTTGACTAGCACTAGTTATCCCATATTTTTTTTGAATAGAGTCTAACCCAACATCATAACTAACCAAATCATTCTCACTTAGTTTTAAAGAGCTAACCTCCAAAAAATAAGTTAGAGTTTTATTTAAATCATTTTGGTTAGAATCCTCTTGTTTAGGTTGACAGCTAATAAGAATTAATATTAATAAAATATATAATAGTTGTTTCATAAGTAGAATCATTATATTATAATTTTTTAAAAAATAAAAGAATTATTTTTTTATTGACATTTTTATTATTTTATTTAATATATTTGAATGGAGTATTGATATGAATACAAAATTAGTTGTTTTTTTTATGATTATGATTTTATTTCTATTTACTTGTGTGAATGAAAATATTTTACAAAATAATGAAACTAAAATTCAGATATTAATACATGACTCTCCATTTAAATTGCAAGATAAAAATGTAGAATCTTTAGATATTACAGTAAAAAGAATAGAAATAATAAAAAGTGGCACTGGTGAAAAAATTGTTCTTTTAAATGAAGAAAAGAAAATGAATATATTAGAAATAACTGCAAATAACCCAGTAATACTTTCCACAGTTGCAGTAGAACCTGGAAGTTATGAGCAGTTAAGATTAATTTTAACTGATGAAAACACAATAACAGTTGATGGAGAAACTTTTCCAATTAGGATACCAAGTGGTGAACAGAGTGGTTTGAAATTTGATGGACCTTTCAATATCCCTGCTGGCAAATTATTTAAAATAACTTTTGACTTTAACCCTCAAGAGTCTGTTATTTATAATAAAGCACAAGGTTATAAATTAAAGCCAGTGATAACAATAGCAGGCATTTCTGATATATTGGGTTATTTTAATGGAATACTGGCTGTAAGTCATAGATTTGGTGTTACTGAAACTGTTTTTGAGTTAAGAGAAGATAATAGTTTTAGGATGAAAGTTTCTGATTATCCAAATTATAATATTAATGGTAAATATTATTACGACTCTTTGTTAAAAACTATCAAATTTGATAATTTTTCTCTTAATGCACCTGGTCTAAGTTCGCAAGCAATAAGTAATGTAATGAGAAATTTCCCGTCAAATTTTAACTTAAATGTCATCCAATGGCGACCAGAGGAACTTCTAATTATAGATTTATATGGAAATCATGTATATCTTTATAAATCAAACGATTTTTCGTTTTCTGATGCTATTAAATATACTAAACTCGATATTAATGTTAAATACCCTGACACTTCTAAAGATGGAAAAAACATTCTAATAAAACTTAATTTTAAAGATGAGTCTATTCCTCCGATTACGGCAATAACAAAATTGATAGGGGACACAGTAACGGCTAATATAGAAATACAGGATGGCTATTTTTTAACAGACACTTTAGAGGTAAAAGCTGAGGCTTACATACTTTATAATATTGATGAAGATTTAAAACTCAATATGGGTTTTGAAGGAGATAAGGCTATACCAGTCCTTGATGGTGCATATTTATACGAATCTACTGACAATGGTTGGACTTCACAAAATTATTTTTCTATTAAAAAATCTCAATATAATGCTAGCGATGTTGTTTTTAGTGGAAAATTAAATATAAAACTCACTCCATCTGATTTTTCTATAACAAATCCAGTAATTTCGTGGAATAAACACCCTTATTCTACTAAATATTGTGTTTTAGCTCTCGTAAAAAAGGAAGAACAATGGGTTTTAGTATTCCAAAAACTTACGACAGATACATCTTTGACTTTAAATATCAACAAATTAACAACTGATATAAATACTGGAGATAAACTTAGGATTGAAGTATATGCTTTAGATGATTCTGGCACATTAGATACTAGCAAAAAAACTGGTGCTTATCTTATGGACTCGATTACTGTTACTAAATAGGAGTAAAATAACATGAAAAATACATCAAAAATAATTATATTTATTTTAATATTAATAGAATTAGTTATTATACTAAATGGTAGTTCTAATTGTGGAGGAGGCGGAGACAGTGGACCAACTTCAAAAGAATTAAAATCAAATATAATAATATATCAACCAAGTTTTATTGGAGACTTTTCCTCATGGGGTACTGGCTACAAACTAACAATTGAAACAAAAGTAGATTTATATAAAAATGAAACTGTTGAAAGTACAGAGACAAGTATTATCGAATCTGATATTTCACTTGAAAAAAAAAGTTTTGACGGTGTATCAATTTCTATACCAACTCTTAGTAATATAACTAAATTTGGTCAACCTATTTATACTAAGAGTAAAACCGTTCTATTTAATGAAAATACTAATTATACTCTTAGGATTTATATCACGATTAAAGTACTTAATAGTAACCTCTCATCCTTTAATTTTGAAAAAACAATCGCTTTGAGTGAAAATTATTCTTTTTCACCAATCATAAAAGGAGATGCTAACAATCCTTCTATTGAGTTAATAGTGCCAACAGATTCTAATGATGAAAGTGAAAACTCTGGACCTATAATAATCTCTTTTTTAAATCACAAATATTTTAAATATTGATTTATATTTAATAACGCGAATATCCAATTATATTTAGTATAAATTTTAACACTAAAAGCAAGAAAGATTAAAAAATATTTAAATAAAACAGATGATTTTTTTAAATTTACTGGAATTTCTAATCAGAATTCTTTTTCTTATCGTATTTTCTTCGTGTCCTTCCGGGTATATTTTAAAAACTCATAAAATTCATAAATTAATTCTTAACGATATGATTAAATTAAAAATTAATATATCTATTAAAAATTTCTTTAAAAAAACCAATTTTCTGTTATACTATAAATATGATTAAAAAAAATTGCTTTGTATTAATTTTTACAATTTTCATAATATCTAATTTATTTTCTCTTTATAAGAATCCTTTTTGGAATGACAGCAAAATTAATAATATTTTTAGGATTAATAAAAGTTTAAAGCCAATTAAAATACATTTAGATAATTTTTTAGTATTTGATTATATAAAAGGTGTAAATTCTGGTTTATATTATGAGTTTGATTATGGAATTAGTTTTTCAAATTTTTTGTTTTTTAACACAAGACTAAAACTTGGTGAGTATATTCCAAAATTTAAGTTAATTAATTTTGGAACAAGTTTTTACCCACTTTCTTTTTTAAAACTAAATGCCAATTATTATTATAGGGATTTTTCTAAGTATAAAATTGGTGAACACAGTCTTATTACTGATATAGAACTAATTTTTCGTATAAATAAAATATTTAGTTTTACATTGAGGCAGGGTGGTAATTTTAGGTTTGTGGATTTAAACATTTTTGATATTGGAACAGTCTATAAAAAAGACTTTTTGTTTAATATATCTTTTTTGTGGCAAATTAAAGCTATGTTTTATCCTGTTTTTTTATATTCTTTTGGGATTTCAATTGGCAATTTTGACGATTTTGATATAAATACAGTCAATTATTGGCAGATTAATTTTATAAATTACTTTCATCTACCAAAAAAGTTGTCTATTTTTTTGGATGGTGGGTTTGGTTTTGCTGGTTCTCTACCATTTGCTGGTGTTTTAAACAGATTTTTTATTAGAATAGGATTAAACTATGAAATTAAGGTTCTTTAGTTTAATATTGTTAGTTTTTGTTAGTTGTGACTTTATAGATTTTGGTGGAATGTTTGTTAGTTCTCAAATAGATGATAGATTTCGTGAAAAAGATAGTCTAAAAAATTTTAATCCACCACAAATTACTGATACTAATAATTTTAGTTTTCTTGTTATAAGTGATACTCATTATTACAAAACTCAATTAAACTACATAAAAGATATAGAAAACAACAAAAACAATTGGAATATTTCGTTTATAGTGATAAATGGCGATATTGTACAAAATGGTCTCAAAGAAGCGTTTAATTTGGTAAAAGAAGATATTGCACAAACGACTTTACCTATTTATCCAGTAATTGGCAATCACGATGTATATTTTAATGGTTTTGACACATATAAAGAAGTTTTTGGTAGAACAATATATGATTTTAAAATTGGTGAAACTCATCTAATATTTTTGGATACAGCAAACGGTACTTTGGGCGAGGGACAAAAAAACTATCTAATTGACACTCTAAAAAATTCTACTGCAAAAAATAAAATTGTTTTTACTCATTATAGTTTTATCGACAAAGAGGTTGAATCTGCAACAAGCGTTTCTAATTTAGAAGAATCTTATTTTATTTTTGATTTATTTGAGAAATATAAAGTAAATTATTGCATCACTGGACACCTTCATTTTTCTGACTACAAAGAAATAAGAGGCACAAAATATATTATTGTCAATAATAGAGGTGGGGACTCTAACTATTACTTAAAAATCTCTGTTAAAAATGGAATATTGGAGCATATTGTTTTTTAAAAATAACAATTTATAGTGTTTAATATAACACAGATTTTAAGAATATTATCGCAGATTGACACCGATTACGCTGGTTTTGGTTAGAATTATATCTTATTTATTATCATTTTAAACAATTCAACACTTTTATCTTATTATCA